>CATNCV010000031.1 GCA_950096965.1 uncultured Clostridiaceae bacterium
GGATATAATAATCTGGGAAATTTTCTCCGTGCGTTCAAGAAATATACGGAGATGACTCCGCTGAAATATAGGAATGATTCCCATGAAAATGGGAGGCGGCTCTGACGGAAAGAAGCATTATCTGCCTGCGTTTATTTTTGCCAGAAGCGCCTCCTTCAAAACCTGAGAAAAATTCACACCCAACGCCATTGCCTCTTCATTCAGCCATTCAGGAATCGTCAGCGTCTTTTTGATAGCTTTATGATTGTGCATCTTTGCATATTCTATCGTATCACAGGCAATATCATTCACGAAATCCCGTTTAGATTCAAGTTCAATCGCATTTCGCTGGGATGGCGCCGGAATCTCTTTTCTTTTCCGTTCATAATCATACAGTTGTTTGGTCTTCTTTGTCTATTTTCAGTTTGCCCTACTTGCCTTACTGATTCCATTTCTGAAACATTTCGGACTGAATTTGTTTTTGCATTTGTAGTTCTATTTTGTATTTCTTTTTGTGTAATGTTTTCATCTACATTTATTTTTAGCCAAATTTCATTATTTATTTCTACCCTTTGGTATACTTCTTCGGTCATATTTTCTATTAATTCTTTTGTAATAGGTGTTTTGCTTCTTTCACATACTTCACATACCACTGGGTTTATTTTTTTATAAATTTCAGGATACATGCTTTCTAATTCACTATTGTTTTGATAGTTTACATTATAATCTCTACTTTGAATAATGTAATTATCATATGTAGTTTCTATTGGATATCCAAGAACACTTCTCATATAATCTTCATAATTTTGATAATACATTGTTTTCCTCCTTATACTTTTATACATTATCTTATTCAGTATCTTTCTTTTGTGTGATACTTTAATTAACAATGTATCAGTATGAAAAATTTAGAAATATCTAAAAAAATTTCCAAACAATTATGTTTGGAAATTTTTAAACAATTATCAAATCTTTTACTTTAAACACTCATATATTTGTTCTTTTGTTATACTACCCTCTCTTAAAATTATTGGAACATTGTTTTCAATTTTTACTATTGTAGAACCTAAACCTATTTTACTTTCTCCTCCATCTATATAGTACTTTACTGTTTCTTTAAAGTCATTTACTATATTTTCTATATTGGTTCCTGATGGTCTATTTGCTATATTGGCACTTGGAGCTGCAATTGCAACATTTGCATATTCAATAAGTTTTCTTGCAATTTCGTTTTCTGGCATTCTTATTCCTATTGTACCAGTGTTTCCTGTTAATATGTTTGGAACTATATTTTTATTTTTTAATATAATTGTTAATGGTCCTGGAAAAAATGTTTTCATTAATTTATATTCTTTATCTGTTATATCTGCCACCAAGGCTTCAACCATTTTCATATCTGAAACTAGTAAGCTTGTTGGCTTATCAAATGGTCTTTGTTTTATTTTATATAATTTTCTTATAGCTTCCTCATCTAAGCCATTTGTTCCAATTGCATATACTGTTTCTGTTGGGAATATAACTATTTCACCTTTTTGTATTGTTTCTCCCATTTCTTTTAATTTTTCATATTCTATATTATTTCTAAAGTCTAAATATTCTTTCATACGATTTTACCTTCTTTTCTATTTCATTATTATATATAACTTTTTATTAATTATTTAGTCAAATGTTTTTTGGTAGTAAAATAGTCTTTTGCATTATGTTTTATAACTGTTTTACAAATTCCTTAAATTTATTTCCGCGTTCTTCAAAGTTTTTAAATGCATCAAAGCTTGCACTTGCTGGTGAAAGTAGTACTATGTCTCCTGGCTTTGCTTTTTTGTTTGCTAGTTTTACTGCTTCTCCGCATATTTTCTACATAGCATATTTCTACTTTTTCTCCATTTGGTGCCTTTCTTGTTGCTTCTTCTATTTTTGTTGCTGTTGGACCTGTTAGTATTAATGTTTGTACTTTGTTTGCTACTACTTTACCTACTTCTTTGTAGTCTAAACCTTTGTCTGAACCACCTGCTAATAATATAATATTTTCATCAAATGCACTTAGTCCTGCTATTGTGCTCGCTGGGCTTGTTCCTATTGAGTCATTATACCATTTTACATTATTTTTTTCCCTTACAAATTCTAGCCTATGTTCTACTCCCTTAAATTCTTTTATGGCTTGCACTGCTGTTTCTAAACTTACTAATGAATTTGTTGCTGCTAATGCTGTGCATATATTTTCATAGTTATGTATTCCTCTTAATTTTATTTCCTCTTTTTTTATTAAATGCCTTCTAACACCGTCTTCGCAGTATTTTATAATTCCATCATTATTGTCATATATAAATCCATCTTCTAATTTTTCTTTGCTACTAAAAAATATTACTTTTCCATTTGCTTCTTTTGAAAATTCACGAGTATACTCATTATCATAGTTTAGTATAACAGTTCCTCTTTCATTTTGATGTTTAAATATATTTTTCTTTTCTTCTCTATATTCTTCATATGAACTATGTACATTTAAGTGATCTGGGAATATATTTGTTACAACACTAATTTCAGGGCTGATTGCCATATTTGTTAGTTGGAAACTACTCATTTCTAAAACAACTATATCTTCTGGGGTCATATCTTTTATTTTAGTAAAAATTGGCTTTCCTATGTTTCCTCCTAAAAAACATTTATAGCCTGCTTTTTTTATTATTTCATAAATTATTGATGTTGTAGTTGTTTTTCCTTCGGTTCCTGTTATTCCTATTACTTTACTTGGTGTTAATTTTAGTACCATTTCAATTTCTGAAGTTACTAATGCTCCTCTTTGTGCTTCTGCCTTTATTTCTTCTCTATATGGCATTACTATTGGTGAACGGAAAATAATGTCAAAACCTTTCAAATTTTGTAAGTTGTTATCTCCTCCAAAATATTCTACTCTATATTTATCTATCTTTTCTCTTGTATCATTATCTAATTCATTTTTTGTTCTATTGTCAAAAACAGATATTTTGCAAGATAGATTATAAAAATATTCTAAAAGTGGCAAGTTGCTCACTCCTAACCCAATAATTGCTATTTTTTTGCTACTTGCAAATTTATTAAATTGTTCTAATTTTTCGTTTTTAAATTCCATTTGTTTTTTCTCCTTTTTTATTTAGAAGTTGAATGTATAATGTCCAAATAGTAGTATTTATAACATATAGAGTAATCTTTTGTATTGATATATTAAAATAAAAATTAAATGCCTACAGCTCTTCTAAGGAGTTGAATACCCGTGAGCTTGAAGGATTTGATTTTTATTTTAATATATCAATATGAAAGATAAGACATTTAACAAGTATCAACCTACATCTTTTCTATTATTTTGTTTCCTTTCTATGTACAAAATATTGTTTCAATTTATTTTATGTATTCACATACTTTATTTGCTGATTCTATTGCTGTTTTGCACTCAGTAACATCAACTGTTATTGTATTTTGATATGTTTTATAAAATCCAGACTTTTCTTGTAATTCATCTCTTTTAGCAATATGTGCTTTTAGTTCTTCTAGGCTTACTTCATTGTTATACTGTTTTAACTTTCTTTTTGCTCTTTCTTCTAAACCTGCTGTAATAAAAAAATGATAGTCTAAGCTTGGATATATTTTCATAAGTGCTCTTCCTGAAACTATTACATTATATTTTTCTTTTAAATTATTTATGATTTTTCTTGCCAAAATAAACATTTCTATATTATTTGCCTTATTTGCTACAACTGATACAGCCATTGACGTTTCTTTATTTTGCAATTTCTCTTCTTCTATTTTTTCATTTCCTACATATACTACTGTTTCGTTGTTCTCAAGTTCAATTTTTACATCTAATTCTTCCATTACTTTTGTAATATCAATATTTTGTAATATTTCGAGATTTTTATTTTTAGTCATAAATGCATATACTATTCCTCTATATAGGTTTCCTCCATGAAAAATTACACTATTGGGTATTTTATAAAGTAATTCCCTACATATTGAAGTTTTTCCACTTCCAACTAACCCTTCTATTCCTACCACCATATTTTTCATATTATCATTCCTTTTTTATTTATAAAGGCATTATAACATATTTTTTGCATTTGTAAAATAGATAGCTTAGATTTTGGCTAAGTTTATGTAATTTGATTTTTGTTGGTATATATTTAAGATATTGTTATTATTTATAGAATATAAAATAACATAGTTTTTGATAACAATCTTTCTAATTTCTTTTTGATTAATAATTTTTATTGTTTGGTACATTCTAGGATATTTTTTTATATATGAAATCTTTGAATACAGTTCTTTTCTAATTTTTTGAGATAATGGAATTGAATATTCTGAAATGTTTTTAATTATTTGATAAAAATTTTCTGAAAATGAAGGAAATATAATTACTTTATTTCTAATAGGCAACTTTTATCTCCTTATTTTCACTGTTTTTATGTTCTTTTTCGTTTTTTCCATTAACTTATCTAATTTTTTCATAAATACTTCAAATGGTATTCCTTCAATTTCACCTTTGTCTAACTTCTCAGCAAGTTCGGCAGCTTCCATTATTTTTCTTTCTTCATATTCTTCATTGACATGATATTGCCATTTTCATCTCTAAAATCATACATACTTGTAATCATTTTTCTTATGCACCTTTCTTTATTTTATATTATGCATTTTAACATATAAATATATACTTGTCAAACAAATATTTGCGACAATTTTTGACATATTATTTTTTTGTATATATTTATAATTTTTAGGTCACAATATAAATATAATTAGAAAGGTGGTGCATTTTTATGTCAGAAAAAAATAATAAAAACAATAAAAATAATAAGAACAACCAAAAAAATAACCAAAATAACCAAAACAGAAATAACAATAATGAAAATAATAACAATAATTGTAGATAATTCAATTTTAAAGCTAAAGAAAAAGACATATAGCTTTTTATTTGCTATATGCCTTTTTCTTTTATTTCTTTCTTTTTGACAAATGTTCATATAATTCACAAAAGATAAAACAAACTATAAGTATAATAACTACAGTTGCACCAACAGTTACTGCGCCAACTATTGTTTTCCACATTATAGCAATTAACACATGTTCATTTGAACATATTGTTTTAAGAAGTAAATTTCCTATTCTGTTTAATACATATAGTATTAACATTACAGTTACTCCTACCTTTATGTTCCGCCTTGCTTTTTTGTTTGAATATTTATTCATATACAAATATCCTCCTTTTTAGTTTATTTATTCTAATATGATTTTAACATATTTCTTGAGCAAAATCAACATAATGTTGTTTTTCTCCTAGTTTTACCGTTACTAGACATTCATAATCACTATTGCTTATCGTGGTAAACAATAGTAATTATGAATGTCTAGTGACAAGAAATATTATAAATTTTAGTATAGTAAAAATTTCAAATTTATTGATATTATTTATTTAAAATGTTATAATTCAGGAGGTGATAATTGTTGCCAATTATTTCACAATTTTATGGAATAATTATTAGTATGTTTTTTAATGATACTGATAGACATCATCTGCCACATATTCATGTTCAATATGCTGAATATAGGTGTACTTTTGATTTTAATGGAAACATACTTTCTGGAAATATTCCAAATAGACAAAGAAAATTAGTTGAGGCGTGGATAGAAATTAGAAAAGAAGATTTAATTGCTTTATGGAGTGTTATTCAAAATGGTACTAATGGTTTTACAATTGAGCCATTAAAATAATTTTAAAAATTGGGGGCTTAAAATATGGAAAATGAAATAGAAGAAATGCCTATTGAAGTAAAGGCGTTAGAAGATTTTTTATTATATATTAAATTTCAAAATGGTGAAGAAAAAATATATGATATGAAGAAAATGTTAAAATTTGATTATTATAAAAATTTAAGAGATAGAGAAATTTTTAAAACTGTTTGCGTTTCTGGAATAACTTTAAAATGGAGTACTGGTGAGGATATTGCACCAGAGAAGATTTATTTTGATAGTGTTCCTTTGGAAAAGTTTGAGTTTGAAATTAAAGAAATGGAATAAATAAAAAGAAACACACTACTTTTTAGGTAATGTGTTTCTTTTTATTACTTATCCAACTTCGATAAGGTATGATATTGTTTTGCTTGTTCCACAATAGTTTGCAGAAAATTCACAATTATAGTACGCACCTCTCTCCCATTTTTCTCCTTTATATATAAGATATGCCAAAGTAAGTTTATGTTGTTCACAGAATCTTTTCATATCTTCATTGTAAATTTTTAGATGTGTTCCATTGCTTAGTACAATTCTTCCAGTATATTTATTTGTTGGATACTTCATACTCTCAGATTCACAATCAATACAAATATAATCCTTCTTTATCTCACGACCAAACATTTTTCTAAATGTTATTTGAAATGGTGGTTTAGCAGCACCACTTATAAGGAGATTTCGGAGATAGTTATCTATTATCTCTAAATCTTTCTCTGTTCTTAGTACTGGTTCTGGATATTCTCTTTTCCGCTTTTCTTCTTCATCTTTCTTTTTTGATGTTTCTACTATAGATTTTAACTGTTCTTTTAAATTCATAAAAAAACCTCCTTTATATGTTGCATTTGCAGTTACTTGTATTATGTTATCATATTTTTTGTGATTTTGCAATATAATTATGTTATTTTTTTGGCTTGTGGTTCTGCTCTATCTTGTTTCTGCGATGGGGCAGTTTTTCTTTATCTACTCTTATAAGTTGTTCTCATTGTTTCCGCATTGGGGACAGTTCCTAATCTAGCCAGATTATTTTTGTTTTTTTGCCTTGAGGTTCTTCTCTATCTTGTTTCCGATTGCGAACCGTCCCCAAAGCTAATTATGGAGAATGAAATAGAAGAAATGCCTGTAGAAGTAAAGGCATTGGAGGATTTTTTATTATATATTAAGTTTCAAAATGGTGAGGAAAAAATATATGATATGAAGGACATGCTAAAATTTGATTATTATAAAAATTTGAGAGATAGAGAAGTTTTTAAAACTGTTTGTGTTTATGGAATAACTTTAAAATGGTGTACTGGTGAAGATATTGCTCCAGAGAAGATTTATTTTGATAGTGTTCCTTTGAAGGAGTTTGGGTTTGAGGTTAAGGAAATGGAATAAGTAATAAAAAGAACACACTACCTTTTTATGTAATGTGTTTCTTTTTATTACTATATTTTAATAATATATGATTTAATCAAATTATATATTATTCCTTTTTTAGATCACTTTTTTATTGTTAAATCATAATGCAATATTTAATTGGTTTCCTTTTTCCACAATATGAATTTATAGCTTCATATTCATATTTATAATCTAATTTAAAGTTATGTTGATTACAAAATCTTAATATATCTTCTTCATAGATGTCTAAGTATTCTTCATATTCTCCATTTTCTATTACGATTCCTTTTATTCTCTCATTATTAATAGCAATATCGATACAATTCTTTTTAATTTTACGTCCTAATTTTGTTGTGACTGTTATTTCTTTTATCTCTTTTTCACATGCATATTTCTTCATCAAATTTTCAAGATGTTCATTTATTATATCCAATTCTCTTTTTGTTCTCAACATTTGCTTTGGATATATAAGATAATTTTTTGTTTTGTTTACTCCACAGTAGTCAGTTGAAAATTTATAGTACAAGCCACCTGTATCAATAAGATATGCCAATTTAATATTATACTGATTGCAAAATCTTTGCATGTCTTCATTATAAATTTCCAATTCTTTTCCATCTTTTAGGCTAATTCTTTCATACTGTTCTCTTATTGCTCTTGATCTTCTTCCAAATACTTCCTCCTCAAACATTTCATCCCAATATTCTGGATTATCAGGTTTTAATATTTTTTTCTTTACTCTCCTTTTTGGTTCTTTTATAAACTCAGATTCGCAATCAATAGCTATAAACTTCTTTTTAATTTTATATCCCAATACACTTTTTACTGTTATTAAAGTATTAAAACTATATTGTATTAAATACCTTCTAAGATATTCAGATATTATCTCCCAGTCCTCATCTGTTCTTGTTATTGGTTCAGGGAATTCTCTATTCCGCTTTTCTTCTTCATATCTCTTTTTTGTGTCTTCTAATATTGGTGTTAATTGTTCTTTTAAATTCATAAAAAAACCTCCTTTATATGTTGCATTTGCAATTACTTACATTATTTTATCATACTTTTTGTAATTTTACAATAGTAAAAGGGCGTAATTTGGTAAATTCTTTTTGGTTTCTGCTATTAGGGCAGTTCCTAATCTAACCAGATTATTATTGTTTGTTACTTGAGGTTCTTCTCTATCTTGTTTCCGCGATGGGTACAGTCCCTCTTGTGACATCTTCGATTACCCAAGGGGGTGCTTTTTGTTTTTTACTTCTTATTGTTTTCTATCCTTTTTACTTTCTTTGCTTGATTTCCGATTGGGTACATTTGTTATTTTTTTGTACATTATTTTTGTTTCGTTTTATTTCTCTATTTTGTATCTTGTTTTGGTTTCCCAATCTAGCTTTTCGGCACCCATTCAGGGACAGTCCCCATTGCTAGTTGAAATATTTCTTTAAAAACTTACCAGTGTAGCTTTGCTCATTTCTTACTATTTGTTCTGGTGAGCCTACTGCTATTATTTGTCCGCCTTTGTCACCGCCTTCTGGGCCTAGGTCTATTATATAGTCGGCGGTTTTTATTAGGTCTAAGTTGTGTTCTATTACTATTATGCTGTTTCCGGTGTCTACTAGCCTTTGTAATATTTCTACTAGTTTGTGGACGTCGGCTATGTGAAGACCTGTTGTTGGTTCGTCTAGAATATATAGTGTTTTTCCTGTTGCTTTTTTTGATAGCTCGGTTGCTAGTTTTACACGTTGGGCTTCTCCTCCTGATAGGGTTGTTGATGGTTGTCCGAAGTTTGATGTAGCCTAAGCCTACGTCATATAGTGTTTGTATTTTATTTTTTATTTTTGGTAGGTTTTTGAAGAATTCTAGTGCTTCTTCTACTGTCATGTCTAGTACATCTGATATTGTTTTTCCTTTATATTTTACTTCTAAGGTTTCTTTGTTATATCTTTTTCCATGGCATACTTCACATGGTACATATACGTCTGATAAGAAGTGCATTTCTATTTTTAATATACCATCTCCATTACATGCCTCACATCTTCCTCCTGCTACATTAAAGCTAAACCTTCCTTTATCATATCCACGCATTTTTGCTTCATTTGTTCCTGCAAATATGTCTCTTATAAAGTCAAATACTCCTGTATATGTTGCTGGGTTTGAACGTGGCGTTCTTCCTATTGGTGATTGGTCTATGTTTATTATTTTGTCTATGTTTTCTAGCCCTTTTACTTCTTTACATTTTCCTGGCTTTTCGTTTGAACCATTTAGGTCTCTTGCAACACTTTTATATAGTATTTCGTTTACTAATGTACTCTTTCCTGAACCTGAAACTCCTGTTACACATACAAATTGACCTAATGGGAATTTTACATTTACGTTTTTTAGGTTGTTTTGCGTAGCTCCCTTTACTTCTATAGCTCTACCATTTGATTTTCTTCTTTTTGAAGGAACTTTTATTTGTTTTCTTCCACTTAAATAGTCTCCTGTAACTGAGCCCTCTACTTTTTTAATTTCTTCGGCAGTTCCGTTGTGCCATTACTTTTCCACCATGTACACCTGCTCCTGGCCCTATATCTATTATTTGATCTGCGGCATACATTGTGTCTTCATCGTGTTCTACTACTAATACAGTGTTTCCTAAGTCTCTTAATTTTTTTAGGGTTGCTATTAGTCTATCATTATCTCTTTGATGAAGACCTATACTTGGTTCATCTAGTATATATAGTACTCCTGTTAAGCCAGAGCCTATTTGTGTTGCTAAACGTATACGCTGTGCTTCCCCTCCTGATAGGCTTCCTGCATTTCTTGATAGTGTTAAATATTCTAGTCCTACGTCCATTAAGAATTGTAACCTTTTATTTAGCTCTTTTAAAATTTGGTCTGCTATCATTGCATCTTTTTTACTTAAGTTTAAGCTATTTAAGTAGTTTTTTATTTTATCTATTGACATGTCTGTTAGTTCGTTTATGTTTTTTTCTCCAACTTTTACTGATAAACTGTTTTTACTTAAACGTGCCCCATTACATGTAGTGCAATCACTTTCACTCATGTACATTTCATAAAAATCACGCATTCCTTGTGATTTTGTTTCACTATGACGTCTTTCTAAGGTTGGCAACACTCCTTCAAAAGGCTGCGAAAACTTTCTGGTTCCTGCAAATGAGGTATATTCGAAATCTATTACTTCATCTCCTGTACCATAAAGAATTTTTTCTATAAAATCTCGTGGTAGTTTTTTTATTGGTACATCTTTTATTTTTACCCCATAGTGTTTAGCTATACTTTCAAAATACATTTTTGCCATAGTGTCACCTTTTTTCATAGTGCTTGAACCAAATGCTTTTACTCCATCATATAGGGTTTTGTTTTTGTCTGGTATTATTAGTTCTTCGTCCATTTTCATTAAAAAGCCTATTCCACTACAACTTGGACATGCTCCATATGGGTTATTAAATGAGAACATTCTTGGGGTTAGTTCTCCTATGCTTATTCCACATTCTGGGCAAGCATAGTTTCCGCTATATAGTGTTTCTATTTTGTTTGTAGCATCTTCTATTAAGACTAGTTTTTCTGCATATTTAAAAGCCATTTCTATATCTTCTGCTAGTCTACTTCTAATATCTTCTTTTACAACTAATCTATCTATTATTAGTTCGATGTTGTGTTTTTTCTTTCTGTCTAGGTCTAAATCGTCTGAAAGTTCTACCATCTCACCATCTACCCTTGCACGTACAAAGCCTTCTTTTTGATATCCTTCTAATTGTTTTACAAATTCACCTTTTCTTCCTCTTACTATTGGTGCTAATATTTGAAGTTTTGTTCCTTCTTCTAGTTCCATGACCATGTCTACTATTTGGTCTACTGTTTGTTTTTGTATTTTTTTACCACAATGTGGGCAATATGGTACACCTATTCTTGCGTATAGTAAACGAATGTAGTCATATATTTCTGTTACTGTTCCTACTGTAGAACGTGGATTTTTTGAGGTTGTTTTTTGGTCTATTGATATTGCTGGTGAAAGTCCTACTATTGATTCTACTTCTGGCTTTTCCATTATGCCTAAGAATTGCCTTGCATAGCTAGATAAGCTTTCTACATATCTTCTTTGACCTTCTGCGTATAGTGTGTCAAAGGCGAGTGATGACTTGCCTGAGCCTGATAGTCCTGTTATTACTACTAGTTTGTCTCGTGGTATTTCTATATTTATATCTTTTAGGTTGTGTTCTTTGGCGCCTTTTATTATTATTTTATCGTTCATTTTTTCCTCCCTTAGTTCCCATTGGGGACGTTTCCAAATGGGGTATCTGTCACTTTTGGGAATATTATACTATATTATTTTATAAAAAACAAGAGTTTGGTAATTATTTTCTATACATCATAACTCGCTAATGTTTTTTATAAAAAACATTTATTGCCCACTCTTTAAATAAATTGCTTAAATAAATATTCTTAGTATACCTTTATAGATTACGAATAATTATACTAAAGCATAACTTATTTTTAATTCGTTATTGTTTGAAAAATCAGGAAAAAATTGCCCCTACATTTACTATAGTAGTTTATACAAAAAATTCTATATTAAAACTATTATCTAACACTATATAGCAAAACAATCAGCCTTAGTTAAAGCTGATTGTTTTGCTGTATTATTCAATTTTGTTTATTTTCCATTTCGAATTTTATTAAATCTTCTATTGTTATATATTGCCTTTTTAGTGCTTCTTTTGAAAATCTTAGTGGTATAGTATCCTTTCCAACAACTAAATCTCCTATTTTAACACTATAGTGTGAAACTTTTTTGTATTTTCTTCCTGTTGTAGGGTCTATATAGCTATATCCATCTTTTTCTTTAATTGTTCTTAAAATTTTATAACTATAAAATTTTGATTTTACAGTACTGCCCATTGTCAATAGCGTCTCACCAAAATACTCTTTATCAAAACATTCTAGCATTTCACATTCAACTAATTCATTCAAAGGTATTTTGGTATTTAAGAATTCTTGTTGTTTCCGTTTTTCTTTTTCTTCTTTCTTCTTTTCTAAATATTTTTTAATAATATTCATTTTATCTCCTCCTTTAATTAAAGTGAATTTTGTTTACTTATTATTTAGAATATTATACTTTCAAATTATATCAAAGTCAAGTATTATGTTGATTAATTTGTTTTTTTATGTTATTATAGATATATGAGTTGTTTATTAATTACTATTTCTTAATATTTTAAGTTTTATTTTTCATTAAAGGAGGGTACTTTATGAGTAAATTATTAACACCATTAGATGAACGGCTTATTTCTGAGGCAGAGTTTGGGCTTTTTTATCTTTATGATAAAATAACTCTTAAAAAGGCAGCAGAATTAAGGACACAAGGATTTGTTGTAACAGATTCACATGAAAATAAAAGTTCTCCACGCCTTCATAAAATATGTTGGAAATGTGCTGGGGTTGGTGTTTTCGACTATGAAAACATTAATAATCTTGATGAAAATAATGTAAAATATTCTTTTGCACAAAGACTTTGGATTATTTCTGAAAAGAATCAGCCTAGCATAAAGCAGTTATATGGATAATATATAAGCCAACGGGAAGCCAACAGGGAAGCCAACGGGAGCCAACGGGGACGGAGATTTTTGGCTACTTTTATTAAAATTATACTTGAATTTTTTTTACTTTAATAAAAGTAGCCAAAAATCTCCGTCCCCGTTGGCTCACCGTTGGTTCCCGTTGGCTCTTGACTCACTAAAAAAATAAAGTGAGTCAATTTTCCCCGTCCCCTTTGACTTCCCCTTTGACTTTAATTATTCTTCCGGGAATTCCTACTACTGTTGAATTTTCTGGTATTTCTTTTAACACTACTGAGTTTGCTCCTATTTTTACATTGTTTCCTATTTTTATTGGACCGAAGTACTTTTGCTCCACATCCTACTATTACATTATTTCCTAAGTCTGGGTGTCTTTTATTTTTGTCTTTTCCTGTTCCACCTAATGTTACATTATGATATATTGTACAATTATTACCAATTGTAGCTGTTTCTCCTATTACTATTCCCATTCCATGGTCTATAAATAATTTTCTTCCTATTTTCGCTCCTGGGTGTATTTCTATTCCTGTAAAAAATCTCCCGAACCTGCGAATTTAGCCTTGCTAAGAAGAATAGTTTATGTTTGTATAGTAGATGTGATATTCTATGAAATATCAGTATATGAAATCCGTGGGTACAATATTATTACTTCTAGTATATTTCTAGAAGCTGGATCCCTTTTTTGTATGTTTTTAGCATCTTCGTATAATTCTTTAAAAAATTTCATATATATCACCTTTATTATTATATGAATTTTTAATAAAATTGTTATTTATACTAGAATTTTATGTTGATTTATAGTATAATCTTATTATTGTAACTGTTTATTTTAGATAGATTTTTACTTTTTCTATCTGCTACAATGTTAATTACAATTTAAGGAGGATTCTAACTATGATGAAATTACGGAAATGGAGTTCTTTAAGCAAGGCTGAGAAACTTGGAAGAAAGTCAGCATTTATAGGTACATTAATCTATTATATTCCTTGTCTTATGCTATTTAGTATTCCTATATTCTTATGTATGTCCCATAATAATATTAGTTTCTTACAATCTATCTTTTTGCTTTTAACACTAAAATTACCTTGGAGCATTATAGTTGGTTTAATAATTCCTTTATTACCAATTGCTTACTATTTTATGATAAGGTCTTCTTGTATAACAAATGCTTATAAGAAAGTAACTAAAGATTTCAGCAAAAAGCTTGCTGAAAAAATGTTAGTTCGTGGTGAACCTACTAAGATAAAACTTATCAGAACACGAGATGGCTATTATAATGATTTCCTCTTAAAAGATTTATCTGGTAGAGTTGATTATTATGCTGTTTTAGAAGCCAATCATAATATCATTGTAATTTATACAAAGTTCTCAGATGAGAATGAAGAAGATTTCTTCGATGATATTATCAATGAAAAAAGAAATCCTTTTGATTTCATTGAAATGGAGGAATTTTCAAGTTTTTGTGAAGTACTGTAATATATCATTAAATAGGTTAAAGGAGGTAATTTATGTTAAAAAATAGAAAAGGAAAACGGTATAAGATAAACAAACTCTATGTATGTGATATTTTTAAAAATATAGGTGGAGAATATTGTTTTATATCTAAAGAAATTCTCTATCATTCATCTTTCTATTATATTAATCCTTTAACAAAGCAAATATTTAATAACTATTCTAATTATAACGGAACTTTTTCTGCTAGCCAAATTTGTAATATCTATGAATTTTTTGATATTTCAGATGAAATTTTGCTTCGTGGTGATTATTTGACTTTAGAAGAGATACTTAAATACTCTAAGAAATTACAAAATAGACAAAAAGAATAACAATAAAATCAAAGAATTGCAACCTAATTTGGTTGCAACTCTTTGATTTTATCTCTAATTTCTGCAGCTTTTTCGAATTCCATTGCTTGGGCGTATTTTAGCATTTCGTCTGTTAGTTTGTCTATTATTTCTTGCATACTTGCTTCTTCTGATAGATTGTATTCTTCCTGCGCTTCTTCTATTATGCTTGCTTTTATTGTATCTCTTATTGATTTTTTGATTGTTTGTGGTACTATGCCATGTTCTTCATTATATTTTGATTGTATTCCCCTTCTTCTATTTGTTTCTGTAATTGCTTTTTCCATACTTTCAGTTAACTCGTCTGCATACATTATTACTTTTCCTTCAGTGTTTCTTGCTGCACGTCCTATGGTTTGTATTAGTGAACGCTCTGAACGCAAGAAACCTTCTTTGTCGGCATCTAATATTGCTACTAGTGAAACTTCTGGTATGTCTAAACCTTCTCTTAAAAGGTTTATTCCAACTAATACATCAAATTCACCTAGACGTAAATCTCTTATTATTTCCATTCTTTCTAAGGCTTTTATGTCTGAGTGCATATACCTTACTTTTATGCCTATTCCTGTTAAATAGCCAGTTAAGTCTTCTGCCATTTTTTTAGTTAGTGTTGTTACTAGTACTCTATCACCTTTTTCTATTCTTTGCCTTATCTGTTCTATTAAATCATCTATTTGATTTGCTACTGGTTTTACTTCTATTATTGGGTCTAATAGTCCTGTTGGACGTATTATTTGTTCTACTACATTTTCATTCGAATGTTCTTTTTCATAGTCTGCTGGTGTTGCACTTACAAATACACATTGGTTTATTCTTTCCTCAAATTCTTCAAATTTAAGTGGTCTATTGTCAAAGGCGGATGGAAGTCTGAAGCCATAATTTACTAATGATTCTTTTCTTGCTCTATCTCCATTATACATTGCTCTTACTTGTGGAACTGTGGCATGTGATTCGTCTATTAATAGTAGAAAGTCTTTTGGAAAATAGTCAAATAGTGTAAATGGTGGGCTTCCTTCTTCTCTTCCACTTATGTGCCTTGAATAGTTTTCTATTCCTTGGCAGAAGCCTGTTTCTTTCATCATTTCTATGTCAAAGTTTGTTCTTTCTTCTATTCTTTGTGCTTCTATTAGTTTTCCTATTGATTTAAAGTATTCTACTCTTTCTTCTTTTTCTTTATCAATAGTTGCAATTGCTCTTTCCATTTTTTCACTTGTTGTTACATAATGTGAGTTTGGGAATATTGTAATATGGTTTCTAGTCGCTTCTGCTTTTCCTGTTAGTGGGTTTATTTCAGATATCTTTTCTATTTCGTCTCCCCAAAATTCTACACGTATTGCTGTTTCTGATTCATCTGATGGATATATTTCTACTATGTCACCTTTTGCTCTAAATGTTCCTCTTTTGAAGTCTAGTTCATTCCTTGTATATTGCATATTTATTAACTTTTTAAGCATTTTATTTCTTTCAACTTGCATACCTTGCCTTAAAGATACTGCCATATTTTCATAGTCAATAGGGTCACCTAAACCATATATACATGAAACAGATGCAACTATTATAGTATCTTTTGTTTCAAATAAAGAAGCGGTTGCACTATGGCGAAGCTTGTCTATTTCGTCATTTACTGAAGAGTCCTTTTCTATATATGTGTCTGATTGCGGAATATAGGCTTCGGGTTGGTAATAATCGTAGTAAGACACGAAGTACTCAACATTGTTTTCTGGGAAGAACTCTTTAAATTCACTATAAAGTTGACCGCGCTAATGTTTTGTTATGGGCAAGTACGAGTGTTGGCTTTTGCACTTTCTCTATAATATTTGCCATTGTGAAAGTTTTTCCGAGAGCCTGTAACCCCTAGAAGTGTCTGGAATTTTTTTCCCTCTATTATTCCGTGATGATAAATATTGTATTGCTTTTGGTTGGTCTCCTGTTGGCTTATATTCTGAGTGTAATTTAAACATTTTTCCTCCTTTTTGTGACCTAAAAATATCTTCTATTAGCCTAAAATTCGTAAAAGTAAAAATCCCTAAATGGAATTATCGGGTTTACATTTTTCATTATTTTTTTGATTTTACGAATTAGGTCACAAACTTTATATTTTTAGACTAAATAATTCTAAATAAACCTATTTTACCTTTTCGTATTTCACTATAGTTTGCTCTAATTATTTATATTTTTAATACCAACTTCTGGTATCATAACATTGCTAGGAGTATCTATAATGAATTGTTTTACGTCATTATGTATAAAATCACTTTCTATTTTATGTCATTATAGCATAGTTTTGCAAAAAATAAAAGGTATGTCTAACTATTTTTCCACATTCCTTTTATTTTTTTGTAATTGCATAAATGTATTATCTTTTTTTCGTATTTTTAAGAAATCCCACCATCTGCTTTCTTTCGCAAATGGTGGGATTGTGACTTTTAGAAGCAGATGAACTTAACTGGATTTCTCCTATACTGAGGAGTATAAATTGCCATTGCGTCACCCACCAAGCAGAAGACGGCATATATACAAGAGCTCCATCCTGATTCTTACTCTTCTCAATCATATCAGCAGTGATGCTCTTGTAACCAGCTTCGTTCATTGCTTTTGCAGCCAACTCAAACTCTGTAATTTTCTTTGTTGCCATTTTTCTTCCTCCATTTTGTATTGTAATAATAGTTACTATATACATATAGGAAATTGTTACTTTGGAAATCCCATATCTAATAATGATTATAACATATTATGTTAATTTTTGCAAGTTATACATGCCCCATATTTAATATACCTTGTATCCCAAATTTCTAATTCTCTTCTTTTATTTTGCAATCTGAGATATCTGGTTTTTCAATGTCACTATCAGTTACTACATCAAATTCATAATATACTTCACTCATTATTGCATTGTCTATTGATTTATCTATTAGACCTGTTTGTTTATTTATATATAATATTGAGTTATTTAATTCTACTATATAGTATTTATCATTTGTTGTTATTTTTGATGCTATTGACCATTTTAGCCTTTGTAAAGTATCTTCAAATATGTCAGATGCACTGTTAACGTGAACTTGTCCTCCTAACATATTTCCTCCATTTATTATAGCTGTTTTTTCTTCTCCATATTGTATAATTCCTACTTTTTCATTTTCCTTATTATATGTAGTAAAACTTCTTTCTTGTTCAATGTCTTTTCCATAAATTTGTGTTTTAGTTAAGTAATTTCCATTTTTATTGTATGATTTTTGTATAGTCACATAATTGTTTTGTAGAGATGTCGCTATTGCTAAATAATTTGCTTTATTACTAATTTGTTTAGATTTATTTGTAAGTTTTGTTAGTATTACAAATTTATTTACTACAACTCCTATTAGTAATAGACATAAAATTAATATTCCTATCAACACTTTTTTCCATAATTTTATTTTTATCATATGTATACCTCCTTTTATAATAGCTACTACAATTATATTTTTTTACTTTATTTGTATATTCATTATACCATATATTTCCATTTCAATCAATACTGTTTTTTCAAAATTTACTTATATGTTTATTTTGAATTTTAAGTTTTATAAGTGTTGATTTTCCCTATTTAGGAACACAAGTAGCTTCGCCACACTACGTGTTAAATTATTCGCTCCTAAGTAAGTAATATATTTTATTTTTTCCATTTCGCCCTCTATGACAAGGGGTATTCCCCATCGATCTGCGGACTGTCTAAGTTTTCATTACAAAAATAAAATATATTACTTACTTTGCTCTACTCTATAACTTAAAATACCATACTTTCCTAGTATAAAATAAAGTGCTAATGATGTATATCAGTAGCACTTTTTGTCAGCAAAATTATTGCTAATTTTTTGTAAAGGTAGATAGCCCATAAACTTAGTTTACAGTTTCAAAAATTTAATATATCCAAACTCCAACCCATCCTCCAGCTGAACCATCTATTGAACTACATACAATTGTATATGTTCCAGAGCCTCCAGCTGCCTTAAACGAACAACCTGTTATTTCTTGATTAGCTCCAATTAATACTGGCATTTTGCTTATTAGCTGTCCACTAGGAGCATATATATCAATTCCAAGCGTTCTGCCACCTGAAAAGTCCCATGTTTTAACAGTATATTTAATAACAGAACTTGTAACATCTACTGTAAATGTGAATGAATTTGAACCAGGATTACAATATCCAGCCCCCCAAAAAGGTCCAGCAGCTTTAGCTATAATTGGTCCTATAGTTATACTTGTTACTATTAAGACTAACGAAAGTAAAAAACAGATAGTACCTTTTTTAAGTTTTTTCATAAGCTGTCTCCTTTCTTCTATCTACCTTTACAATTACAAAGAATATATTTGTATATTACCATTTTTTTCCAATCATGTCAAGCATATTATTTAAAAAATTAATATTATTTGATTTTACCATAAAAAAACGCCTCTTAAGTAGATTTTGGTTATTTACCTTATCTACTTAAGAGGTATCATATCAATTGTTTCATTTTTTATAATATATTTTCTAAGTTCTTGCCAAACCATCTACTGATAAAACTACTCCTGATATGTAGTTTGCCATATCGCTTCCTAAAAATAGGAATGCATTTGCTATGTCTCTTGGCTCTCCTATTCTTGCAAGTGGTATTGTTTTTATTAGTGGTTCTATTGTCTCTTTTGGCAAGTTTGCTACCATGTCTGTTTTTGTTATTCCTGGTGCTACTGCATTTACTCTAATATTAAATGGTGCTAATTCACGAGCTAGTGAAACTGTAAAACCATTAACTGCAAATTTACTTGTTGGGTAACCAATTCCTGCTGGTTGACCATATTTACTTACCATTGATGAAGTATTTAATATTACTCCATTTCTTACTTCTTTCATATATGGAATTACTGCTTTTGATACATTAAACATAGCATTTACATTTAAGTCCATAATTTTTTCAAATTCTTCACATGTTGTGTTATCTATTGTTTTATTGGCAGATATTCCTGCATTATTAATTAATACATCTATTTTTCCATATTTTTTATAAATTTCATTTATAGTTTTTTCTACTTCTTCATAATTATTTAAATTTGGATAGTAACCTTCTACTTCTAAATTTTCTGCTTTTAATTTTTCTATTGCGTTTTCAACTGTTTCCTGTTTTGAACCAAATAAAATTACCTTAGCATTATTTTCTTTAAAAGCTTTTACTGTTTCTAAACCTATTCCTCTTGTTCCCCCTGTTACTATTACTACTTTTCCATCATAATTAATCATTTTC
>CATNCV010000032.1 GCA_950096965.1 uncultured Clostridiaceae bacterium
TTCGAAATCTGAAGGACGGGGAACTGTTAAGCCGGTATACGCTGCATTTTCGGGAAGGGCTGGAAGCCGTGCGTTTTTATAACCCGTTTCTAAGCGGGGTGTCGATCAAAGGTTCTGTTTCCGCTGTCAGAAGGGACCGGCTGCAGGTGAAGCTGGAAACGGATGCGGTGCAGGACTGCAGGAAGCAGTATTTCTTCCCGTTCTCCACGGTGGCGGCGTCGCCGGACGGCAGCGGATGGTATTGTATGCCGAAGGCCGGAGATCCGGTTCGTATCTTCTTTCCGGTCAGTGATGAACGGGAGGGGTATGCCATCGCAAATGTGCAGGGAGAATCGGCTCCTGCACAGGACAGTCCCATGGGGAATCCGGATCTGAAAGACATCACCATGCCGGACGGTAAAAAACTGAAGTTTATAAAGGACGGGCTCCAGTTCTCTGTGGGGGAGGACAAAGGAAGTGTAACACTGACCAACGATGGAAATGCACAGATCACTACGGAAGCGGATATTACGATTGGCGCGGCCATGGCTGTTTATCTTAAGACCGAAGGGATCATGAAAGTGTCCGCCGGTACCGGTATCCGGATGGAGAGCGACGCAGGCTGCAGCATCTGCATGTCGGATGATACAGTGGAAGTGCAGGCGGCCAATATCGAGAACAATTAGCCTGGGAGCCCGAGGAGGTGTTTTATGTCATACAGCTTACATAATCTGAGAGTGATCGGAATGGATCTGGCAGGGATCCTTGACTGTCAGGTGGAATCCAGAATCGGGGAACACAGTCGTCTGACCCTGTTGGCGCGCGTGGACAGGGAAGAGGAATTCCTGTATGAGCTGCCGCTGTATCCTCCGGTGGCAGTGGTACTGCAGGACGGGGACAGAGAAGAATGTCTGTTTTTTGGTGTTTTGACAGATGTCCGCATAACGATGCAGGGGCAGGTAAAGGCAGCGCGGATCGAAGGAAAGAGCGCCAGCTGGCTAATGGACCGGATCAGGCAGTCCCGTTCTTTTCAGGACATCGATATGAGCTTTCATGCTCTGGCGGAAAAGATTCTGGAAGGCTATCCGGGAAACGCATTCTATTATGCAGTTCAGGAACAGGCGATCGGCAGCCTGCTGGTCCAGTACGAAGAGACAGACTGGGAATTCTTAAAACGGGCCATGTCCCTGATCGGTGCGGCGGTTACGCCTGACAGCCGCAGGCCGGGAGTTTGTCTGTATGCAGGAGTGCCTGCCATGCCGGAGGCAGAGGCAGATATCCGAATACAGCGGATGGAGAAGGATATGCGGTCCTGCTATCATCTCCGGGCAAACGGGCGTCCGGTGCAGGCAGCGGATTTTACCAGATATGAAGTGTCTTCCGAAGCGGTGCTCGGAATCTTTGAGACAGTGCGGGTCCGGGGGCATGCGTTTACGATTCACGCCTGCCGGTATGCATTCGAGGGTCAGGAGCTGGTCTGTACATACAGCCTGCAGAAGGCAGGAGGTCTTACGAGGGCAGCGGTATATCCTATGCACCTGATCGGGACAGCCCTGCCCGGAAAGGTGGCGAGGGCATCCGGAAGCAAAGTACAGGTGGCCATGGAGATGGACCGAACCTCCGGGAATCCGGCTCTTTACTGGTTTCCGTATTCTACCATATCCGCCTCCACAGACGGGAGCGGCTGGTACTGCATGCCGGAGCCAGGGGACGATGTACGGGTCTGTTTTCCATCCAAATATGAGAAAGAGGCGATTGCCCTGAGCGCGGTGAACAGCTAAAAAATAGTCGCCCCTCCCCATGCTCATACTTTCTATTTGATTGCCTGTTCAAAACGTTTAAATATTCTTTCCTTACCTAATACTTGCATTATTTCGTACATATCTGGTGTGTTTGCTTTTGATGTTAATGCTACTCTTAGTACTGTACTTATATCTCCTACATGGCCTGGCCATTTTTCTGGTTCTTTTTTCCATTCTTTTACTTCTCTTGCAAAGCCTACTTCTTCAGCCAAATCTTTTACTTTTTCGAACCATGTTTGTTTGTCGTCATCTTCATTATAATATTTTTCCATGTACAATGTTACTATTTTATTTATTAATTCTTTGTCTGTTACTTTTTGATATTCGTATGTTCTTTCTTTTTTATAGAATTCATCATCATACATATATTCTATGTTTTCTTTTACGTCTGACCATTTTGCTATGTCTTTTCTTGGTTTTGCATTTCCTCTTTCTATTCCAAATACTTTTAGGGCATATTCTTTGTCTTCTAATAATTTATATAGTTCTTCGTCATATATTTTTGCCCAGTTAACTGCTTCTTCATATATACTTTCAGCTGTATATTTTGATATTACTGTTTTTGCTATGTCTAATATTTTTACTATATCAAATAATGCTCCACTTACACTCATTTTGTTTAGTTGTAGTTCAAATTCATCTACAGAGGCATTTGGGTTTTGTTTTCTCCATAGTTCGAAGTTTGAGTTTGCTATATTTAGTAAGTATTCTGTTACTGCTTCTTTTGGCACACCTATTTCTGTATAGTAACTTACTGCTGCTTCTGGGTCTTTACGTTTACTTAGTTTACGTTTTCCACCATCGTCTTCTTTCATTATTGGTGCTATATGTGCATATTTAGGTGCTTTAAATTCTAACATTTGGAATAATTGTAAGTGTAGTGGCACTGATGATAGCCATTCGTCTCCACGTATTACATGTGTTGTTCCCATTAGGTGGTCGTCTATTGCATGTGCAAAGTGATATGTTGGAAGTCCATCTGCTTTTATTATTACTATATCTTGGTCATTTTCTGGGAAGTCTACATTTCCTTTTATTACATCATGATGTTTTATTTTTCTATCTTCTCTGCCAGGTGATTTTAAACGAATAATATATGGTTCTCCATTTTTTATTTTTTGTGCTGCTTCTTCCACTGTTAAATTTCTATATTTTGCCCATACTCCATAATATCCTGGACGTATTTTTGCAGATTCTTGTTTTGCTCTCATTTCATCTAATTCTTCTGGAGTAGCAAAACATGGGTATGCTTTGCCTTGTTCTAATAAGTGTTTAGCATAAGCCTGATATATATCTTTTCTTAAAGATTGTTTGTATGGTCCATATTCTCCTATTTCTTCTGTTTCATTTATCATTCCTTCATCAGGAGTTAAA
Source organism: uncultured Clostridiaceae bacterium (assembly GCA_950096965.1). GTDB lineage: Bacteria > Bacillota > Clostridia > TANB77 > CAG-508 > UMGS1663. The sequence goes on from CATNCV010000032.1 coordinate 3,156, forward strand.
CCAAAGTCTCTTAAAGATTCTATTATTCCTGTTACACCATTTTCTACTTCTCTTTTTTGGTCTGTATCTTCTACTCTTAAAAAGAACACTCCTCCTGTTTGTTTTGCCATTTTTCTTGCTATTACTACTTGGTATAGTGAACCTAAGTGTACAAAACCTGTTGGGCTTGGTGCAAACCTTGTTACTATTGCTCCTTCTTCTAAGTTTCTTTTTTTATATTTTTCTTCATAATATGAAATTTCCTTTACATCTGGAAATATTAAATTTGCTAAATCTTTATAATCCATAATTTTCTCCTTCTTTCTTTTTCCTAGCTATTATAACAAATTTTAGTTTATACTTCAAGATATATAGTATTTAAGTTGATATTTTTTGAAAAAATATTGAAACTTAGAATATAGTACACTTTTAATTCTCTATTTTTTACTTTTCATTTTAACCCTTTTACCTATTATAACTTATATTATACTTTCCTTATTTTGTTTATTATTGCATCTTTATTTTATATATTTTAATATTTCCTTTCTATGCAGTTAGCACTGTATTCATTTGTTGTCGAATTTCGTTAATTAGATAAATCTGCCTGCACCAACTAAAAAGATGGGGACTAATTACTCCCCATCTTTCTTCATTTCTTGCTGTCTGGCTTACTTAAGGTTTATCCTTCTAACGCCTAACCTTCTAAGCCAGGAGGTTCTTGTCCATTCCTTCAAATGCCACTTGCCAGCACCTGCAAAGAGTCTGATCTTTTCTGCTGGAACTTCCATGGTAATGTCGTCTGACCACTCTCTTCCTGCGATCTCGCAAAGGTTAAAGATTGCATAGTAGCCGGTTTTGCGGTCTGAGTTGTCTCTGACTGGTACAACCTTAATCTCTTCGCTGTTACTGCTTACCAGCTCAGCCATCTCTTCTGTGAGATCTGCAAAATGTGCACCTGCCGCCTGCTTACCAGCAACTACCTTCCGGACTGTATTGTACCACTGTTTGCTCTGCTCTCTCTTCTTTGCTGCCTCTGTCTCTGCTACTGCCAACTTTACTTCTTCAGGAATATTGATGTTTACTCTCATTATGTTTTCCTCCACTTTTCTTTGTGTTGATTTTTATATGTTACTCTATTTAAATTATATCACATTATGTTAAATTATTCAATACTTAAACTTAAAAAATTTTATCTACTTGATGTTACTATTCACAGCTAAATGTATTTTTGAAATGCAGAAGCTATATATCTCCTGCAGACCTTAAAGAATAAACTTCTACTTCTCTTCGAAGAATTTCCTAGATTTAATTAGAAATATAGCAAATCCGTTGAAGCAGGGGCAATTGTACTAAAGCATAACTTATCTGTAACTCACTAACGTTCGAACAGCTAAGAAAATAATCGCCCCTATATATAATGAATATTTAATATTAGCTGTATAAAAATAGCCCCTAAATTATGAGGGGTTATTTTTATTATAAACTCATTATTATTGGTAGTATCATTGGGTTTCTTTTTGTTTTTTGGAATATATAGTCTCTTATATGGTCTTTTAGTGTTGATTTTATTGCTCCCCAATCACGTATTCCTTGTTCTTCTAAGGTTGCAACTTCTATTCTTATTGCTTTTTTTACGTCATCCATTAGGTTTTCTGATTCTTTTACATATACGAAACCTCTTGTTATTACATCTGGTCCTGCTACTATTTCTCCTGTATTGTTGTCCATTGTCATTACTATTACTATTAAGCCGTCTTGTGATAAGTGTTGTCTGTCTCTTAGCACTACACTTCCTACATCTCCTACACCTAAACCGTCTACTAGTATTTTACCTGATGGTACTGAACCTGCTAGTTTTGCCCCTTCTTCGTTTATTTCTAGTATTCTACCATTTACGCTCATGAATATATTTTCTGGTTCTATTCCCATCATCTGTGCTGTTTCTTTGTGTGCTTTTAGTTGTCTATATTCACCATGTACTGGCATGAAGTATTTTGGTTTTACTAATGATAGTATTAGTTTTTGCTCTTCTTGACAAGCATGTCCTGATACATGCATGTCGTTATATATTACTTCTGCTCCTATTTGCATTAGGTCATCTATTACTTTTGATACTAATTTTTCGTTTCCTGGTATTGGTGTTGCTGATATTATTATTAGGTCATTTGGTGTTATTTCTACTTTTCTGTGTTCTCCTGCTGCCATTCTAGTTAAAGCAGACATTGTTTCTCCTTGGCTTCCTGTTGTAATTATTACTAGTTTTTCTTCTGGATAGTTTTTTATCATGTCTATATCTATAAATAGATTTTCTGGTGCATCCATATAGCCTAGTTTTCTTGCTGTTTCTATTGTGTTTATCATACTTCTACCACATACTGCAATTTTTCTGCCATATTCTACTGCAGAATTTACTATTTGTTGAATTCTGTGGACATTTGATGCAAATGTTGCTACTACTATTCTTTTTTTGCAATTTACAAATAGTTTATCAAATTCGGCTCCTACTGTTCTTTCTGACATTGTGTATCCTTTTCTTTCTGCATTTGTACTATCTGAAAGTAATAATAGAACTCCTTTTTTACCAATTTCAGATATTCTTGCTAGGTCTGTTGCTTCACTGTTTATTGGTGTATAGTCTATTTTGAAGTCACCTGTATGCATTACTACTCCTGCTGGTGTATATATTGCAAGCATCATTGCATCTGGTATACTGTGACAACTACGTATAAATTCTACTTTCATTTTTCCTAAGGTAATTGTTTGTCCTGGTTTTACTGTTTTTAGTTTTGAACCTCTTAATAGTTTGTGTTCTTCTAGTTTATTTTCTATTAAGCCTATTGCTAGTTTTGAACCATATATTGGTACATTCATTTTCTTTAAGAAGTATGGTATTGAACCTATATGGTCTTCATGTCCATGTGTTATTACTATTCCTCTTACTTTTTCCTTATTTCTTTCTAAGTATGTTGTGTCTGGAATAACTAGGTCTACTCCTAACATGTCATCTGTTGGAAATTCTAAACCACAGTCTACTATTACTATATCGTCTTCATATTCAAATATAGTCATGTTTTTTCCGATTTCTTCTAATCCACCTAGAGCAATTACTTTTAATTTTGGCTTTTTAAATTCAAATTTCTCTTTTTTGTTTGCTTTTTCATTATTCTTTCTTACTGTAGTTGTTCTTTTTTCATTTACTTTTTTTTCTGAAGAATTTGTTTTTCTTCTTGGTCTTGTTTGTGTATTTTGCTTTTCTACATTATTTGTTTGCTCTTTTATATTCTTTTCTTCTATTTGTTCTTTCTTTTCTCTTTTTGGATTCATTCTTCTTTTTGGATTATTTTCTCTTGTTTCTTTTATTTTCTCCTCTTTATTTATTATTTCTTCTGTATTTTTTCTTACAGTATTCGTATTTCTCCTTCTTGGCCTATTATTTGCTCTTTTAGAAGGAGTGTTTTTACTTTTTATGTCATTTGTCTCATTTGTCTCATTTGGCATTTTTTCTCTTCCTTTCTTTCTTTTATTAGTGTTTTTATTCTCTAAATTTATATTTTATTAACCTACTTTTTTATTATTTTTCCCTTTTTTTGTATTTGTTAAACTTTTAGTTTTTGCTAACATTTTATAATATTAAGGTTGGCTTTGTCACATAGTTCTACCTTTAGTAGTAAGCCTTAAATCTTCAAATGTTTTTTGAAAATAGAATTTATTTTCATCTTGTGTTATGAAACAAAAAATGTTAATAGTGTTTCTATTTAAAAACAAAAGTATAGATTAGATTATATCTAATCGGTTTCTCTTAATGATTTTCCTACATTCTAATATTAATTTTTCTTTTGAAAATAAAATTGTTTATTTTTACTTTGCTACCATAAAACTCAAAGTTTTATATCATTTTATAAAAAAACAAAACAACTTCAATTTTATTATTAAAGTTGTTTTTGGCTTTTTTTATTATTTTTAACACAAACTTAAACTACATATGAATATTTCATATGTTATCTCTTATTATTCCTAAAACAATTTTTAACTCTCTAATAACTTATTGGTTAAACCTCTTTTTTCTCTCTTTTAAGGTTAATTTACTTTATATAAATTTAAATCTCTTCTTTACCATTATTGGTAACCACTATTTGTTATTTTAGCATATTTATGTATAATTGTCAAATTTTATATTTTCAAAATTTTGCTTAACATTTTTAATAAAGTTGATATCTTCTATTTTATTAATTCCAAAACACTTCTTTCCTAAATCTTTTAGTGAAGCTCCTATATGGTATAAATTTTTATTATCTATTACTATAAACCTATCATGAAATATACTTGTTTTTGATAATTTTAATGTTGGATATTGTTTATTAAATTTTTGTATATCTAATTTTGTTAGATTGCAATTGTTTGATGTTAGTATTACCACTTCTACCCCTTTATTCTTTTTTGATAGCATTTCTAGAATAGTGTCATCTATATAATTGTCTATAATTAATATCTTTTCCTTTGCTTCTTTTATTATTTTAATTATTAAGCTATATGCATCATATATTTGTCCATTATAGAATATTTTTGAAGTTACCTTTTCTTCTTTATTGTTTTGTAACTCATTAAATACTTCATCAAATTTCTTATCGTGTTCTAGTAATTTGTATTCTACTGTTGTTAATCTATTTAGCATATTTGTGTTATTTGATATAAATTTTCGCATTTCTATAAATGCATCCATTATATTTATACTTGTTTTAATTGCTATTTCACTTCTTATAAGTGATGAAATCATTGCAATTCCTTGTTCTGTAAAGACTAATGGTAATTTTCTTCTTCCACCATAATCATTTTTACTTTCTAAACTTGAAGTCACAAATTGTGATTTCAAGTTTTTAAATTCATCCCAAGTTAATCTAAAGCAAAACCTTTCTGGAAATCTTTCTATATTTCTTTTTACCGTTTGATTAATATTTCTTGTTTCTGTATGATACAATCTCGCAACGTCACTATCCATTATTACTTGCTTTCCTCGTACTTTATATATCATACTTCTTATTTTTTCTTTATTATATATGTCTATAGCTTCTGTATTTACTAATTTATTTTCTTCCATAAAAAATACACCTCCAAATAAAATATTTATATTACATTTTTTACTTCATTTTTTGGTGCATTTACTTTTCTATTTTTGCCATATTATAAAACATTTGTTTTTGGTAGTCAATAGTTTTTTATAATTTTTAAGATCACAATTTGTGACCTTATAGAATTAAATTTAAATGATTTAAAAAGTAAATAAGAAGTGTGTCAAAAAGCACAAGGCATATTGACACGCTTTTTATTTACTTTTTCATAAGTTCTTTATATAATTTTCTTTTATGTTATTTTCAATATTTTCTTTGCAATTTGCTTAGTTATCCCTTTAACTTCCATAAGTTCTTCGATGCTTGCTTTGCTCATTTTTTCCACACTTCCAAATTTCATTAGTAATGCTTTCTTTTTAACTGGGCCTATTCCTTCTATTTCGTCTAAGGCTGATTTTGTTACTTCTTTATCTCTTAATTTTTTATGATATCCTATTGCTGTTTCGTGTACTGTGTCTTGGAATAGTGTAATTAGGTTCATTAGATTTTCCGATAGTTTTATTTCTTTTCTATTTTCATCTATTAAGGCTCTGGTTTGGTGTTTATCGTTTTTTACCATACCAAATACTTTTATTTCATTTAAGTTATCTACTTTGTTTTCATATTCTGTGGATACCGCTTCTATGGCTTCTTTTATTGCTCTTATTTGTGTTATTCCTCCATCTGCCAAAATTACATCTGGCAACCTTCCAAAAGCTCCATTTTCTTCTTTTATTGAACGCCTTAACCTTCTTGATACTACTTCTTTCATACATGCTACATCATCTTGTGCGTAAACTGTTTTTATCTTAAATATACGTGACAAATTCTTTTTTATCTCTCCATCTTTCATTACACACATTCCTGCTACCATATTTGTTCCTGAAAGATTTGATATGTCAAAACATTCTATTTTTCTTGGCATTTTGTTTAAGTTTAATACTTCTCTTAGCTCTGTTAATACGTCATATTTATCTTTTGATTTGTTGTCTAATGTTATTTTTGCGTTGTTTTCTGCCATTTCTACTAGTCTTAGTTTCTCTCCTCTTTGTGGAGTTTTTATTTCTACTTTTCTTCCTGCTTCTTTTGTTAGCCATTGCCCAAATACTTCTTTTTCTTCTATTTCTTCTTTCATCATTATTTTATTAGGTAGTATTTCTCTTCCTATATAATATTGTTTTACAAAATCTGATAATATTTGCTCATCTTTTTCATCATTTAAATCTTTGAAAAAATAGTGCTCTCTTCCTACCATTTTGCTACCTCGTACAAAGAAAACTTCTATACATACTTCTACTTCATTCCTAGCTAAGCCTATAACATCTATATCATTTTCGGTTATATTTGAAACTTTTTGTTTTTCCCCTATTCTCTCTATTGCAAGCCTTTTGTCTCTTATATATGCAGCTTTTTCAAATTCCATATTTTTAGATGCCTCAAGCATTTGCTTTTCTAGTTCTTTTAAAATTCCATTTAAGTTTCCATCTAAAATTGATATTATTTGATTTATTTGCTCTCTATATTCTTCTTTTGAAATATATCCCATACATGGTGCCATACATTTTTTTATGTGGTAATTTAGGCAGGCTCTATCTTTATATTTAAAGCTTTTACATTGTCGGATTTTAAATTTTTCTTTTATAAAGTCTACCATTTCTTTTGCTGCTCCAGCTGATGGATATGGTCCAAAATATTTTGCTCCGTCATTTAATATTCTTCTTGTTACATATACATTTGGGAAATCGTCTTTTACATTTATTTTTATATATGGGTATGTTTTATCATCTTTTAAAAGTACATTAAATTTTGGTCTATTCTTTTTTATTAAATTACATTCTAATATAAGTGCTTCTGTTTCGTTATCTACTACTATATATTCGAAATGGTCTATTAGAGCTACCATGTTTTGTATTCTTTGTGTTTTATTTGTTTTTCTAAAATATGATCTAACCCTATTTTTTAAAGAAATTGCCTTTCCTACATATATAATTTTGTCATCTTTATCATGCATTATATATACCCCTGGCTTATTGGGTAATTTTTTTAGTTCTTCTTCTATATTAAACATTACTTAGCCTTTCTTTAGTAAAGATTTGGACGCATCCCAAATCTTTACTAATCTTCCCTTACTTAAGTATACTACTATTATTTAAAATTAATGTACTATACAAAAATAACACTTCTTGGTCTTTAAATTGTATATATTTTTCTATATCTTTAGGTCTTATGTACCTAATATCTATTAATGTGATTTTGCTATACCCTTCTGCAAATAGTGGTATTAAGCTACTTGCAAATGAGTCTCTAAATACTATTAGTTCTTTATCCGTTTTTGCGTTTTCATTTGTTATTGTTATTAACGGTGTAGAACCTGATAGATATATGTCGTATTTGTCATTGCTATTTATTTTTTCTAAATCATATATCTTTGTTTCTTTTCCATTTTCATAGTTGTATACTTTTGCATTTTTTATTGTTTCATTTGTTAGAGTACAAATTTTATCTTTTTCTACTTTTATAGGTATCTGTCCTGCATATAGTCCATCAAATTCTGTTATTTGTTCTTTTGCATAGTTGTTTGTTAGCCTATTTTTGAAATTCATTTTTTCGCTTATTCTATTTACTACTTTTTTTAAGTTTTCTTGCTTCCAATGAATGTCTGTTATATAGTAATCTTCTAGTTCTAAACAGTCAAATATATTAATATATTCTGCATTTGCTACATTTTTTTTCATTATTTCTTCTAGCTTTTTATAGTCCATAGTAATATATTCTTTACTATTGGTAAAGTAGTTTTTATCTGGTATTATTGAATAATAGCATTTCATATCTTTTAAATAACTTTTTTGTATTTCATTTATTTTATTTGCTACATTTAATACCGATTTTTCATTTAATGGATATTCTATTTTTATAAGGCTATTTTTGTACATATATATTTTATTGTTATCTTTTTTTCTAAACAAATTAAGCTCTAAGAATGATTTTAATTTTCTAAATTCTTCCCTTTTTATAATTTGATCTGTCGTATATTTTTCAAATTTATTGCTAAAGCTCCCATCTAATACACTTTTTATAGTTATTTGTGGGAAACTAGCAAGTTTTCTTCTTTCTGTTATTGAAATCTCTGTATCTTTTTTTAATATATTTGCTAGAAAAAATAAGATTAGTAGTGTTCCAAATGTAATTGTTACTACTATATTTTTGGTTTTATCTAACATTCTTTTTTCTCCTTGTTTAATAAAATAATTTATTTAAAATATTTTTTGCATATATTAGTAAGTTTTCTATAAAAGACAAGAATAAAATTTTCTAAGCTCATTCTTCGCTAAGATTTCTCAGTCGTAGCATTTTAATGCGTACGAATAAGTTATGCTTTAGTAAAATCTAATTCTTCCATAACCATCTTCTAAGGAAACGGAAGCGCTATCGCGGATGACTTTCCTAAGAATATAAAAAAATGTAGGGGCGATTATTAATCGCCCACTCTACGTAAGACTGACTAATATAATTATTATTTTAAAGACATTTTATAGAAGTGGCTGGTGATTAATAATCTCCCCTGTATATATTTTTATATTTAGTATTGTTAGAATCTAAAATATAAAAATGGATTATAGGAATTATCTACTAAATATGATGTAACAACTAGTAATAAAGCTACCAGTATAATAGGCTCTATTGTATTAATTATTTTATTAATTTTTGTTTTTTCTTTTAACTTATTTATTATATTTTTGAGTAGTGGTGTTGCTCCAATTATTGATATTATTATAATTACAAAGTAGCTTTTTAAATAGTATATAGTATAACTATTTATAAATGGTTCTTTGTTTGTTCCAAATAAGCCTGTTATTTGTTGCAAGGCTTGTGTTATACTATTTGCATTAAATATGATGAAACTAATCATTACTACAAATAGAACATATATATGCCTTATTAATTGGGGCATTTTTTCTAATATGTCTTTTAAAAATAGTTTTTCTATCATTAGTAATACGCCAAATAATAGCCCCCATAGAATAAATGTCCAATTGGCTCCATGCCAAAATCCTGTTAAAAACCATACTATAAAAATATTTCTAATTAACTTTATTTTTCCTACTCTATTTCCTCCAAGTGGTATGTATATATAGTCTCTAAACCATGTGCCTAATGAAATATGCCACCTTCTCCAAAATTCAGTAATACTTTTTGATATATATGGATAGTTGAAATTTTCTAAAAAGTGAAAGCCAAATATTTTTCCAAGTCCTATTGCCATATCTGAATATGCTGAAAAGTCAAAGTATATTTGAAGACTAAATGCTACTCCATAAATCCAATAAAACAATATGCTTTTCTCATTTGTTTGCATGAAAACTTGGCATAATTCTCCTAGTTGGTTTGCAATTAATACTTTTTTTGAAAGCCCTATAATAAACCTTCTTATTCCCAATGATATTTTTTGGGTAGTATGCTCTCTTTTGGTAAGTTCTTTTTCAACATCTATATAACGTACAATTGGACCTGCTATTAATTGTGGGAATAATGATACATATGTTGCAAGTTTTATAATGCTTTTTTGCACTGGAACTTTTTTGTTATATACATCTATAACATAACTTAATATTTGAAATGTATAAAATGATATTCCTATTGGCAGTGCTAAATTTAATAATTTTATTTTTGAATTAAATATGCTATTTATATTTGTTATTGTAAAATCTGAATATTTAAATAGTCCCAATAGTCCTATACTTATTATAATAGATGATATTAAAAAAACTTTTTTATGTTTTGTATATTTATTTATTAAAATACCATGTATATATGCTGATAGTATGCTTGCCAGCATAATTAATATATAAATAGGCTCCCCATAAAAGTAAAATAATAGGGAGCTTATTAATAATATAATATTTTTATATTTTGTAGGTGTAACAAAATATATTATTAATACACATGGTAAAAAATAATATAAAAAGTTAATACTTGAAAATAACACTTTTTCCTCCTAGAATTCTTCTGCTTTTTCTAATTCTTTTCCTACTGTGCCACCTACAGCTTGTTTAAATTCGTCATATACAGGTTTTCCCCATTCTTCACTTGACATTACAAAGAAGATTACATCATTATAGTTAGTAACCCATAATTTTTCTGCTGAAACACATATCCATTTTCTCATGTCTATATTATTTAATATTTCTTGTTTCATTTCTTCTATGTTAGCATTTTCTTTTGCTTTTATCATTACTGCTGAGTATGCTTGTGCACTTATAAATGGCTCTGAAACAATAACTGCTTCTACATTATCATTTGTTTTTAAACCTGTTGTAGATGTAAATACATATTCGTCTGTTATATCTATTTGACGTGTTTCTAGTGCTGGAAGTTTTTCACCAAGTTTTGTGTTAATGTCATTTAGCATTTTTTCCATTTCTTCTGCTGTTTGTATTTTTACTCCTGAGTGTGTATTTGGTTTTTCCTCTTTGTTTTTTGAAAATATAAAAACTGCTCCAATAATGATAACAGCAATAATTACAATTGCTACTATTCCAATAATTGATTTTTTCATATTTTTCTTCCTCTCTTTCGTTTTATTTTACACTTTTATATTATCATAATTACTTTATTTTGTATAGCTATTTTGATTATTTTTATTTTTTAATTATTGTGATTTATTCCATTTTTTACTTTTTGCATTGAGAAAAAGGACAGTGTTTTAAGTGTTCTTTTATGAAATTCTATTTTGATAACAAAATTAATTAATCTATATTTTGATACCATTATGTACTTGCTACAATTTTACCTTTTTACATATTATAAACTATAAGGAGGCTTTATTATGTGTGGAATTGTTGGATATGTAGGTGGTAGGAGATGTCTACCTATTTTATTAAGTGGTCTTAAAAATTTAGAATACAGGGGCTATGATTCAGCTGGTGTTGCTATAATGGAAAAAGAATTAATTGAAATTAGAAAAGAAAGTGGAAGAATTGCTGCATTAGAAAATTTAATTGATACTTCTTCTTTTTTAGGTAATGTTGGTATTGCACATACTAGATGGGCAACTCATGGAGTGCCTTGTAAGGAAAATGCTCACCCTCATAAAGATAATAGTAATACTTTTGCGGTTGTACATAATGGTATTATTGAAAATTATAAAGAACTTCGTCAGCTTTTAGAAGGTTATGGGTACTCTTTTTGTTCTCAAACAGATACTGAAGTTATTCCTAATTTAATTCAATATTATTATTCAAAAAAAGAGAAAACAAAAGAGAATTTTTTAAATGCTGTTTTTAAGGCGTGTAAAGACTTTAAAGGTAGTTATGCTATTTTAGTTTTGTGTAAGGATTTTCCTAATATGCAAATTGTAGCAAGGAGAAATAGTCCTCTTGTAATAGGAGTGCGGTAATATGGAATATTTCGCCTCTTCTGATATTCCTGCTGTTTTAGAGTATACTAAAAACTTTTATTTTTTAGATGATAATGAGTTTTCTATAATTGAAAAAGATAGTATAAAATTTTTTGATAAAAATTTGAATGCAATTGCTAAAAACTATAAAACTATTGACTTAAATTATTCTAGTAGTACAAAGAATGAATATGCGCATTTTATGCTAAAGGAAATATTTGAACAACCTAAAGCAATTATTGATACTATTGATAAATATATTTTATCAGAAGATAAAAATAAGCAGTGTGTACATTTTCAGGAAAGTGTTGCACAAAAACATTACGCTACAAATTTAATACCATCTTCCTTATTTAATTTTTCAAATTGTAATTTAACTAAATATGACTTAATTAATATTAAACAAATTTATATTGTAGCTTGTGGAACTGCTATGCATGTTGGGCTAGCTAGTAAAAATATTATTGAAAAATTATGCAAAATACCTACTTTTGTAGAAATTGCTTCTGAGTTTCGCTATCAAGACCCTATTATTAATGAAAATACTTTATGCTTATTTATTAGCCAGTCTGGTGAAACGGCTGATACTATTGCTGCTTTAAAGTTAGCAAAGCAAAAGGGTTGTAAAACAATTGCTATTACTAATGTTATAGGTAGTTCTATTACAAGGGAAGCACAGTTTTCTTTTTATACATATGCTGGCCTTGAAGTTTCTGTTGCTTCTACTAAAGCTTATTCTTGCCAAATAGCACTCATTTATTGTTTTGCTATTCATATAGCTGAAATTTTAGAGACTACTAATTTTAAAATATTAGAAGAACTTAAGGAAGAACTATTTAATTTGCCTGAAAAAATACAAACAATTTTGCAAAAACAAGAGGAAATAAAAAATATTGCCAAACAATGTTATTTACAAAAAGATTTATTTTTCTTAGGTAGAGGAATTGATTATGCTGTTTCTTTAGAAGGCTCTTTAAAGTTAAAGGAGGTTTCATATATTCACTCTGAAGCATATGCTTCTGGTGAACTAAAGCATGGTCCAATTGCTTTAATTGAAGATGGTATTTATGTTGTTGGTATTTTAACTGATAGTGAATTAACTTTAAAAACAATTAGTAATTTGCAAGAGGTTATATCAAGAGGTGCAAAAACATTTGTCATTACTAATACTAAACTTCCTGATAACAATTTTGATTTTATTTTTACAGTTCCCAAAACTAATACCTTTTTATCTCCCATTCTTTCTGTTGTTCCTCTTCAGTTATTTGCTTACTATATTGCAAAAGAAAAAGGGTTAGATGTTGATAAGCCAAGAAATCTAGCTAAGTGTGTAACAGTAGAATAAGAAAATAAATGCAAAAAAGTTTTGAGTTGATTCAAAACTTTTTTACATTTACTTTTTCATTCTAGTATACTTATTGGATATTTGAATTTGATTATCATTCTTATAGCTTCTCCAGTATCCTCATTATATATGTCCTTAATTAACCTATATAGGCCATCTAAGTAGAATACTGTTAGTTTATGCCTTGTATCATTTTCTGCCTTTCTTATAGCTTCTTCTTTTGTTTTACATTCTTCTTTCGGTCCATATTTATACCACCGAGTTTCTTCTTGCTTATGTTCATATTTCATGTCCATAACCTCCTTAAGTATATTTATATGTAAAAAAACTATATTGTCATTTTATCATAGTCTACAATAATTTACAATCCAAGGATGTAATTTTCTTTTATTATATTAGATATGTAGCATATAATGGTACTGATTTTATATTATTTTCAACTCCAAAATTTCTCCTTGATTATTTGCTCATAAAAATTCAACAATCTAATAGCCGCCCCTACGGCTTTAACTTAAAATAGAGTAATTTCCTAGTATATAAAAAATATAACTAATCTTTTGATAAGCTTAGTTATATTCTCTTTATCTTTTATTAATAATTTATTAGTTTTCTAATTTTAAATTTTAATTTACACATTAACTGTTTCCTTAGTTTCTTCTTTTAAATCTTCTTTGGCTTTAATCCAATGTTTTCCATCAACAATTCTTGCTACTAACATTGATGATGCTGAATCTCCTACTACATTTAGCATAGTTGCTGGTGCATCTATTATTGTTGCAATTATTGTTAATATTGGCAAAGCAGAGGCTGGATAGCCCATCATTGTTATTATTAGCATTTCTGATATTGTTCCCCCACCTATTGGTACTGCTGTTACTAATAGTGTTGCGATTAGAGCTATTCCTATTATTGTTGCTATTTCACCTATAGTAGCTACACTTGTTCCAAATAAACATACTAAAAACATTATTTTAAATACAGACCCTATTATTGAACCATCTTTGTGGAAACTTGTTCCTAATGGTATTGTTGTTTCTGCAATGTCTTCTGGTACACCTATTTTTTTAGCGCCTTCTATGTTTACAGGTATACATGCTGCACTTGAGCATGTTGCTAAAGATGTAAGTGTTGCTGGAATTATATTTCTCCAATATGCGTATATTCCTTTTTTACCTCCTGCTACCCAAGCATATATTGTATACATTACTATATAAAAAGCAATTGAAACTATAAAGTATACTACAAAAGTTTTTAAATACCCTACTGCAATACTTGAGCCTAGCTCACCTATTACTGCTGCAAAGTAACAACCTAAACCTATTGGTGCATAATACATAATTATTTTTATAATATTATTTATTATTTCATTTGCAGAGTTTAGGAAATTTAAAACTGGCTCTGCTTTTTTACCTGACATATTCATTGCTATTCCAAATATTACTGAAAATACTAATAATGCTATTAAGTTATCTCTTGTTAATAGTTTTGAAAAATCATTTACAGTTAATAAACTAACTGTTCTTTCTGTAATAGAAAGTTCTTCCTCTTCTTCTACTGCTCCTTCAGCAAAAACTTCTACTATTTTTGCAGAATCTTCAGGGTTTACAAGTTTTATAAAATATGTACTTAAAAACCCTACTAGTACTGCTATTACTGATGTAATTACAAATACTAATATTATAGTACCTACTATTTTACCTAAACGTTTAGGTTCTTTCATTTTAGCTACTGATGTAGTTATTGTCAAAAATATTAGTGGAACAATTATGACTAATAAAAGATTTAAAAAGATATCGCCTAGTGGCTTTAAGACTGTTGCTTTTTCTTTAAAAATAAGTCCTACGACTGCACCAACAATAATAGCAACAAGAAGAATTATTGTTGATTTGTAATTTGATAAAAATTTTTTCATAATACTACCCCTTTTTATTTTGGTGGTAACTAAAATTATAATTATAACTTTAGAATTCTTTTTGTATTATACCTTATATCTTATTACAATTCAACACTTTTTAGAATTATTTTGTTTTCTTTTTTCTTTATGATACTTTATAATAAAAAAAATTATAAACTTGCAAAGTATTTTAATTAATACTCTGCAAGTTTTATTTTGTCTCCTATGCTATCATCTTTTAATAATTTGCTAGCAACATTTATAAAGTTTGTTTCCATATCTGTTAAATATATTTCATATTCTTTTGCATTTTGCTTATTATTAGTTATATTCTTTTCTTTTAATATTTTATTTAAGTTTTTTGCTAATACTTCTCCTGTATTTATTACATCTACACTATCCCCTATTTGCTCTTCTATAGCGTTTTTGAACAGTGGGTAATGTGTGCATCCTAATATTAGGCATTGTATATTTTTAAGACCTTTTAGGTATTCTGCTACTACTAATTTTGCAATTTCATTTTCTGTCCAGCCTTCTTCTGCCATTGGAGCTAATAATGGGCATTCTCTATTTATTACATTTGCATTTTTTATTTTTTTATCAATTTTATTTTTCCAACCATTACTTCTTATTGTTCCTCTTGTTGCCATAACTGCTATATTTTCATATCCTTTATTTTTTATATATTCTACAGCAGAATCTATTATTCCTATTATTGGTATGTTATAACATTTTTGCATTTCTTCTAATGCTTGTGATGTAGCTGTTCCACATGCTATTATTATAGCTTTTACATCCTTTTTTATTAAAAAATTTATTGCGTTTTTACATAAGTTTATTATACTTTCTTTTGTCTTATTTCCATATGGGAAAGATTTGGTATCCCCTAAATATATTACTTTTTCTCCTGCACATTTTTCAATTACTTCTTTTAATACTGTTAGACCTCCTACTCCTGAGTCGAACATTCCTATTGGTCTTGTATCCATTGTTTTTTCCTCCTACCAATTAATTATATATCATATTATTACAAAAAAGTACACACTTTTTATATTTTTTCATAATATATATTAATTATGGTTAACTATAATAAATTTAGAAAGGATGAATAAATATTATGGAATATGATAAAAACGTATGCCCTGTAGTAGATGTTGATGGTATTATAGCTTCTGGTAAACAATTTGATTTAGAAATAAAACTTCCAGAAGACAACAGAAATGTTATATATGGAGTTGTTAAAGATTGCTATGGTGATCCAATTTGTGATGCAGTTGTAAAATTAATAGAAGTTGTATGTGAATGTGGTAAAGAGGAAAGAAGACCTGTTTCTCATACTTTTACAGATAAAGAAGGAGAATTCGTTTTTGGACCTTTATGTGATAATAAATTTTATGAAATTCAAATATGGGTTGACCGTGTAAGACACTGCAAAATATGTACAGAAGTTAAACACGAAGGAAAATGCTTAAAAGGTGTAAAAATGGATTGTAAACATGACTGTAAGCATGATTGTAAATGTGAAAGACCTTGCGAAAAACCTTGCTTAAGAACTGAAGCTTCTGAAGAATGTTGTGAGGATGAAAATTAATTTTAGAAAGAATTAGAAAAGATTTGGGAGGTATCCCAAATCT
>CATNCV010000033.1 GCA_950096965.1 uncultured Clostridiaceae bacterium
CTCATTTTTCAATATTTTTCAACACTTTAACAGTATTTTTTAAACTTTTTATGTATATTTATTAGCTTTTATAGTTATTTTTAAATATAGTTACTCCATATTATATTTTCTACTATATTTTTACATATTTTTATGTATTTTTCAAGGTTTAGATGGCCTTATATTATTAGATATTACTCTTGCTATTACGGAAAGTTATTTTTAAGGTTTTATATTAAATTTTTATTACATTTTTACATTTTTTTGTAACACATTTATATATTGTTGAATATTATTAAATATATATTAAGTATTGAGGTGATTTTATGAATGATGAAATGTTTAAAAATCTTTCTAGCATGCTTGGAAATTCAAATTCTTCTGGGGATTTTAATAATGTAATTTCTAATTTTGCTTCAAACTTTAATAATAGTAACAATAATAGTAGTAATAATACTACTGACAATACTTCTAATAATAATTTTGATTTTTCTAATATAGATATGGAAACTATTATGAAAATGAAAAATATTATGGGAGCATTTAATTCAAAAAAAGATGACCCTAGGTCTAATTTGCTCTTATCGTTAAAACCATATTTAAAGCCTTCTAGAAAGGAAAAGTTAGATCAATATATGAAGTTTATGAACTTAGCTTCTATGTTAGATACTTTTAATACTATGGGTGGTGAAAATATAAAATGATGATGTTTCCACCTTTTTTTGGCTTTAACCCATATTACAGAAGAGGTTATAATAGGCCTTATAATGCCTATGTCCCTAAGGAATTTGATAAGCATAAGTTTTCTAGTTCTATGGCAGCATCAGTAGCAAAGACTACTGTAAATAATCCTTCTATATTTAATAATAATGTTCCAACTAATTCTTTTTTTAAGAATAGCTCTACAAAAAAAAACTATGAAGTACCAAATAAATTTAATTTTAATAGTGACACTAATAATGCTAACTATTCTGAAAGTCATGTTACTAACGACTATGATAAAACTGAAAACAGTAAAGATGAGTGTTCTCCATTTTTCAGCATTTTTGGAATAGATTTATATTTTGATGATATATTAATTTTAGCTTTGCTCTTATTTTTAAACACTGAAGATGTTAAAGATAGTTATTTGTATATTGTTTTGATTATGCTACTTTTTAATTAGTATAAAAATAAAAATCAAAGTGGCTAAGCCACTTTGATTTTTATTCTAGAATTATTGTATCATTTTCATCTACATATGCATAATTTTTTATTTCTTGATCTGCGTAATCATTTATTTTATTTTCTTTTATGATATTTGCTATACGTAGTTGTGGACTTACTATCATGTTTGCTGCTATTATTGCTGTTTTATTTCCTTTTGCTCCTGCATGTGCTAACCCTCTTAAGTTTCCTAATATAACTATATTTTCTTCTGCTACTACTTCTGCTCCTGCATTTACATCACCTAATATTACTATACTTCCTTCATATTCTATTTTTTGTCCTGAGCGGACTGAAGTTCTATAAAACTTAGTTTTTGAATCTTCTATTTCCTTATTAAATGTTTTCTTTATACTATGAAGTCCTAATGCTCTTGGAGTTTCAAATTCTATATCTACATCTATTTGTTCTTTTATTATTTCTTGTATTTCTTCCATTTCTTCACTCTTTAATACCTTTCCTCGTATTTCTATTGGTGTTTTTTCCTCTTTATATAAATTTTTTAATTCTGGTAACTTTTTGTTTAATTCTTCTATTATTTCTTCTTGTGTAGTTTCATCTTTTATTTTCATAATAATTTTATCTTTTTTTAGGTTTATTAATATATCTGGTATTATCATTTAAGGGCTCCTTTCTTTTTTAGTTGTAAACAAAAGTGGCTTTGCCACGTGAGTGGCCACAAGGTCACTCTCCTGCAATTTAAAGTCTATTTTTCTATTCAATGAATAAGAATGTAGTGTTGTTATTGTCAAATAGTTATTTCTTTAGGTGGCGTTTCTACTCCTAATTCTGTATTTGTATGCTTGGTTTTGCGTTCATGTCTTCTGTTACTTTTGTGGCATTCATTCCAAAATATTCTGCTATTATATTTCGCGCTACTTCACAATTATAACTACCACTTCCACCATTTTCTGTCATTACTACTACTGCTATTTCTGGATTATCAAATGGTGCAAACCCTACAAACCATGCATTTGTCTTTCCTTCAATTCCTGTTTGGGCAGAACCTGTTTTCCCTCCTATTTCTATATTGAAGTCTTTGAAATATGAATATGCTGTTCCTCCTGATTCACTTGTAACTCCTCTCATTCCTTCTAATATAGCATTTAGGTTTTGTTTATCAAAATCTAGTTCACTTAAAGGCTCTTTGTTTATGCCCAAGCGTTCTTTTACAAATTTGTTTATTTCTTCTTTTTCTATATTGTTTCCATTTGAATCTATTATTCCTTTTATTATTGTTACATCTATGTTGCTGCCTCCATTTGCCAAAATACTAATATACTTTGCCATTTGTATAGGTGTAAAACTGTTATCGTGTTGTCCTATTGCTGCTTGCAGAGTATTTCCTCCGTGTAAAGTTTTCATTTTTTTCTTTTGATGTTTCTTTACTAGATACTGTTCCTTGTACCTCTCCTAATAGTTCTATTCCAGTTTTACTTCCTAGTCCCAATGCTCTTGTATATCTTGACAGTGTATCTATTCCTATTCTTTCTCCCATTTCATAGAAATAATAATTACATGAATGCTTTATTGCATCTGTTACATTCAAATATCCATGCCCTCTACCATAAGAACTGTATATCCAACATTTTGGTTTGTAGTCTGCTGAATAGTTGTATATTCCTACATCATTTATTTTCTCATTAATTGCTACAGCTCTTGTTTCTAATGCTGCTAATGCAGTTACCATTTTAAATGTTGAACCTGGTGCATATACTGATGAAATACTTCTATTTAAAAATGGTGAGTTTGCTTCTTTTGAAGTATATTCATTATATTTTTCTTGACTTATTCCATCTACAAATAGTTGTGGCTCAAAGTTTGGAAAACTTGCCATTGATAACACTTCACCAGTTTTTACATTCATTACTACTGCTGATGCTGCATCAGCTTCATATACTTTTCCATATCCACCATTTCTTATTTTTTCTACATTAGTCTTTAGTGCATCTTCTGTTATTTTTTGCAAATTCCCATCTATTGTTAATACTACATCATTTCCTGAAATTGCTTCTTCTACTACTGCTTCTCCTGTAATACTTCCATCTACTGCCATATCTATTTGCTTTATTCCATTTTTTCCTTTTAGATATGGTTCAAATATATACTCAATACCTGTTTTTCCTATTCTATCATTTAATAAGTAACCTTTATTTTGTTTTAGTTCATTTTCATTTATTCTACTTACATACCCTAAAATGTGTGAGCCTACACTTCCTAATATATAATTTCTTATAGGTATTATACTAATCGTTAACCCTGGAAATTCATCATTTCTTTCGTTAAATATTGCTACTGATTCTTCTGATACATTACTTGCAAGTTCTACTGTTTTAGTATTACTATAGCCTTCTTTTGATATTATATATCTTAATGTCATTATCTTTCTAATTTCTGTCTCATTATTTTGAGTTATTTTGTATTTAGTTTTTAGTAGTTCAAAACATTCTGTAGCAGTTTTATTTTCTTCTATATTATTCTGTTTTTTCCATTTCTTTTGTTCTTCTTCACTATTTATAGTAAATTCTATTGGCTCTAATTTTATTGGTAAATTATCTATATATGTATCTCCATTTTGCTCTAGTATATTTACTATTTTTAATAATGATGTATTTAAAGTTTCATCATCTATTTTAGTTTTATATAAATTTAGTACATTGCCTAATTTAGTTGTAGCAAGTTTATTTCCTGTTTGATCTAATATATCCCCTCTAGCTGCATTAAGTACACTTTCTCTTGATAAACGTGTGTTAGATTGCTCTCTATATTCTTTCCCTTTTACTATTTGTAGGTTAAAAAGCTGACTAATTAGTATTATTCCAATTATATATACAAATGTTGTTATAATATTATATCTAAATTTCTCTTGCTTGCTTCTTATTCTATTCAACTTTTTACCTCCTTTTATCGTTTTTCATACATCTAAAAATATTTTGTTAAAAGTTTTTGCCCTTTAAATATATCTTCTATTTTATATCCTAATTGTGTTATTATTGGGTATATTATTACTGTAATTATTGTATTATATATTATTTCTATAAATAGTACTTTTACAAATTCTAATATTTGAACATTTATATTTTGCATTATTATACTTAATATATAGCTTCCTATTTCAAATAATAATGTACTTGCTATTACCATAAGCATTATTGTTATTCTACTATCTTTTGAAAAGTTTTTGTCAAAGTATGCTCCTAATATTGAAGTAAGTAGTAGCATAGTTACATATATTCCTAAATTTTTTCCTATTACTAAATCTAAAAATATGCCTAAAAACAAACTATAACATATACCTAATTTTATTCCTGCAAATAGTGTAATAAATAGTGTTAACATTACAAATAAATTTGGTTTTATTCCACCAATTGTAAACCAACTAAAAAAGTTTGCTTGTAAAAAATATGTAATTAAAAATGTTATAAATATTCCTATTACTACTATTAATTTTTTCACTATTTTTCCTTTCTTTATCAGAAGTCAGAGGTCAGATTTTTGGGGAATTTCGTTGGAGCTTAAAATTCCAACTTCTAACTCCTATTTTCCAACTTCTGACTTCCGTTTTCTATATTCCTACTTCTGACCTCCGTCTTCTACTTCGTAATTACTAATACTGTTTCTAATTTATTAAAGTTTACTGCTGTATCTATTAGAGCATATCTGTCTGTTATATTTTTTGTGGTTATTACTTTATTTATTGTTCCTACTAGTATTCCTTTTGGATATATTCCTCCTAGACCTGATGTTTCTATAGTATTTCCTTGCATTATAGTTGCTTCTGGCGCTATATATGTGGCTTTTAAATTAGAACTACCTTCTAATGTCCCTTTTGCTATTAATGTGTCTCTTGATGATGTTAGTGTACAGCTTACACTACTTGCAGTATCTATTATTGTTTGAACCTTTGCATTTGTAGATGTTGCAGATATTATATGCCCTACTAAACCTTTATCTGATATTACTGGCATATTTACATCTACTCCATCTTTTGTTCCTACATTTATTACTATTACATTACTATAATTACTTATATCTTTATTAATTACATATGCTGGTATTGTTTGGTATTGAGTATATTTATCTTTTAAATTAACATACTCTTTCAATGTTTCATTTTCTGATTTTATAATTTCATATTCTCTTAAGGATTTTTGCAAGTTACTATTTTCTTCCTTTAGTTTTTCATTTTCTTCTTTTAAATTACTTACATCTGTAAAAAACTCATTGTTCCCTGATATCCAATTTTTCAAATAAGTTAATCCATTTTGAATTGGCATTATAAAAAAGTTTGCAAAGCTTTGTGCATATGATAGATTATCTATCTTTATATTTGATATTATTACTATTATTATAAGTGCAATTATTGATATTGCTATTCCAACTATTTGCTTTTTGTTTTTGTTATACATAATCTATCCTCCCCAAACTCGAAGAGTTTTGTATTATTCACTCTTCATTATTCATTATTTACTAAAGTGGTTTCTTAGAAGCACTGCTCTTTCCTACAATTTCTTCTCTATTTTTTTCAATATCTTTTTATAATATTATTTTGTATTTCTTTTTAACGTCTTCTCCTTGAATTTGTTAGTACTCCTTTTAGTTTTTCTAAGTCTTCTATTGTTTTTTCTGTACCTTTTACTACACAATCTAGTGGGTTTTCTGCTACATATACTGGCATTCCTGTTTTATAACTCAATAGCTTGTCTAAATTTTGTATTAGTGCTCCCCCTCCTGCTAGTATTATTCCTTTTTCCATAATATCTGATGCAAGCTCTGGTGGTGTTTTTTCTAATGTTTGTTTAACACTTTCTACTATTTCATTTATTGATTCTGCCATTGCCTCTAATATTTGTGAAGAATATATTTCCACATTTTTTGGAAGACCTGTTGATAAGTCTCTTCCTCTTACTATCATATTAGTTTCTGTCATTAGTGGTGTTGCACAGCCCAAGTTCATTTTTATTTCTTCTGCAGTTGTTTCACCTATTGCTAGGTTCATTTCTCTTTTTATATAGTTTATTATATCTTCATCTAGTTCATCACCTGCTATTCTTAATGATGTGCTTACTACTATACCTCCTAATGAAATAACTGCAACTTCTGTTGTTCCTCCACCTATATCTACTACTATGCTTCCACTTGGTTCTGCTACATCTAAGTTTGCTCCTATTGCTGCTGCCATTGGTTCTTCTATTAAATATACCTCTCTTGCTCCTGCTTGTAGAACTGATTCTTCTACTGCTCTTTCTTCTACTTCTGTAATTCCTGATGGTACTCCTACTACAACTCTTGGCCTTATTACATTATACCTTTGACATACTTTTGAAATTAAATTTTTTAACATTAATTGTGTTGCTGAAAAGTCTGCTATAACTCCATCTTTTAATGGTCTTACTGCTTTTATTTGTTCGGGAGTTCTTCCGTAACATTTCTTTTGCTTCATGGCCTGTTGCTACAATTTGACCTGTTTTTATATCTATTGCAACTACTGATGGTTCTTTTAAAACTATTCCTTTTCCTTTTAATGTAACTAAAGTATTAGCTGTTCCTAAGTCTATTCCTATATCTTTATTTTTTAAACTAAATAAATTCATGTTTGTATTTCCCCTTTTTTATATATTAAATATAATTTCCCTCTTTTTTGTTTTCTACACAAAAAGGGCAGATATGTTTTTTCATTTTTTATATCTATCCCTCTTTATTTCTTTTTATCTTTTGTATTCTGTGCTAATATACTTTCATATGTTCCATCTCCTATTATAATATGATCTAATAGTTGCACACCTAATAAATTTGCACTTTGTTTTACTATTTGTGTAAATTCTATGTCAGCCTGACTTGGAGTTGCATTTCCACTTGGGTGATTATGTACCATTATTATTTTAGGCATTTCCATTTTTACTGCTTCTTTTAATACATCTTTTGCTTCTACATTTATAGAAGATGTTCCTCCTATACCGATGTCTATTATTTTCTGTATTTCATTTTTAGTATTTAGCATTATTACTTTTAATATTTCTCTTTTTTCGTATTTTAATTCCTCTATTAGTAAATTTGCTACATCTTGTGGGGTTTTTATAATTACTTTTTTAGTATTTATAGGTCTTCCCATTCTTTTTGCAATTTCGCAAACTGCTTTTAATTGTATTGCCTTTACTTTTCCGATTCCTTTTATTTTTGTTAATTCTTCTATTGAAACTCCTGCTAAGAACCTTAAGTTATTACTTTCGTTTTTTAATAATAATACCTTTTGTGCTAATTGCAGTGCGGTTTCTTCTTTAGTTCCTGTTTTTATAATTATTGCTAATAGTTCAGAGTTAGATAAAGTACTTTCTCCATACATTTCTAGCTTTTCATATGGTCTTTCTGATAATGGTAAATCTTTTAAGCTTATTGACATTTATTTTCCTTTCCTAAGCCCCTATACATGTTTTCATTTTTTAAACTTTTCTATATACTAATATTGCTATTATTAAACCAATTATACTTGCAATGTTTATTTTAAGCATTAATGCAAATGTTACTTGCACAATACTTAAGTTTAATTCTATTGGTGTTGTTAATCCAAAACTTTGCCCATATGATAGCCACCATAAAAAATCAACTTGTCCAGCAAGTTCCCCCAATAAACCTCCTATTACTAAACCTGATAATATAAATAATAGTAATATCCATACATTTTTATCTCTTGTAGCCATTTTTATTCCTACCTTCCTTTGTGTTTTATACTTTTATTTTTTGCTTTTCTTATTATATATGCATTTGCATTTTTTTTCAAGTAAATAGCTAGAAAATTTCTCCAAAACATCTTTTATTTTTTATATTTGTGTGTTATATTAATTGGTACTTATTTTTTTGTTATACATATTATAAAATAGATATATTGGAGTTGCTAAGGATGTTCCCTTTTTGTGCCACACCCAGAAATGATGCAAAAAGAAACGTCCATAACAACTCATTTACCAAATATTGTTCGTTTATTTTTTGTATCATATATGGTATAATTAAATTATACAAGTGTTAGGAGGATTTACAAATATGCGTTTTGAAAAACTTAATGAAAATAAAATTAGAATTACACTTACAAATCAGGACTTAATTAAAAAGAACATTGACTTTCATTCTTTTATGGCAAACCCAATTGAATCTCAAGATTTATTTTTAGACATGTTAGATACTGCTGAAAAAGAAATGGGATTTATTACTAAAAATTATCAAATTAGAATTGAAGCTTTACAAATTTCTAATGGAGACTTTATCTTGATTATAACTAGAAGTCTTCCAGAGGCAAAAAAATATTCAGAAAAGAAAAAGTTACATATTAAAAGAAAAAATAATAATTTTAAAAACACAGATGCACTATATTGTTTTGAGTGTTTTGATGATTTCTGTGAATTTTCCTCATTTTTAAATAAGAAATATTCTAATTTTCTTAATATTGCTAAAAATATTTCTTTATATGAGTATAAAAATAAATTTTATTTATCATTTTCTAATATTAATTTAGATTATAATGATTTAAAAAAATTTTTTAGTTCTATTACAGAATTTGCAACATATATTTGCCATAGTGATTTAATAAAACGAAAATTAGTTGAAAATGGTACATTAATTATGAAAAATAATGCTATTAAAACTGCTATTGATTATTTTTGTTAATTAAGAAGATACACAATTTAGCAAT
The DNA here is from genome assembly GCA_950096965.1 of uncultured Clostridiaceae bacterium. Classification (GTDB taxonomy): domain Bacteria; phylum Bacillota; class Clostridia; order TANB77; family CAG-508; genus UMGS1663. Next base: position 8,870 of record CATNCV010000033.1, read on the forward strand.
TCTACATAATAGATATGAAATAATTTCAAATGATATGTTATATATTTTATATGTACTTCAAAAGGCAACAATAATATAAAATAATGACTTACCAAAATTTAATTCCAATATTCATCTCCATTGTAACTACTCTAGATTACTACCAAATAACAGACAGTTCATTTGAACTGTCTGTTATTTTTTAGAATTTGTATTTTATAAAACTTATTACTGATATTCCTAGTAGTACCATAATTGCTCCTAATGTGACTGTTTCTTCTCCTGTTTGTGGTAATATACTTGGTCTTTCTTCTTTTCCTTGATTAGGGTCTTTGTAGTTTGGATCTTTTGTCCATACTGCTATTATTGTTTGCTCTCCTGTTATTTTATCTAAACTTTTATCCCAACTTAAAATGTATCCTGGTTTTGTTAATATCGGTGGCTTTGCTGTTCCTCCATATATTACTTCTTGTCTTCCTACTTCTTTTTCTTCATCTTTAAAGATTATTGTAAATCTTTTATATTTGTAGTATAGCTTTAATACTAATTCTTGATTTTCTTCTATTTTTCCTGTTTTTACTGTGCTTTCATTTGTCTCATCTAACATATATTCTTCATATACTTTTTCTTTTCCTATTACAATATCTCCTATGTTTCCTATTTGTCTTTCTGTTTCTTTTAAAACATATCCTCCATCTTTTGTTTCTACATAGTGTTCTACTTTATATTCTCTTTGTTTTTCTGGTATTTTAGTCCATATTGCTGTTATTGTTTGTTCTTCTGTTATATTGTCTAACGCTTTATCCCAACTTAATGTATATCCAGGTTTTGTTAGTGTTGGTGGTGTTACTGTTTCACCATGTTGTACTTCTATAGCACTTATTATTTCGTCTCCATCTTTAAATGTTACTGTATATTTTAGTCTATAATATAATAGTATTAATTCTAATTTTTCGTCTGATGTTATAGTTCCACTTGGTCGCCTTTCTTCTGCTGTAGTATTTTCTGCATAACCTACATATGTTTTTGGAATAGCATTTACTATACTTCCTAATTGCCCTTGTAGTTTTTCTTCTTCTGCTAATTCGTATGTATTCGTGTCTCCTTGTTGTTTGTAATGTTTAACTATGTATTCTACTAATGTTTCTGTATCTTCTATATCTGGTATTCCATCTTTATCTGTATCTCTTAACCATATTGCATTTATTGTTAAATTACTTTTTACATCACTATATTCTTTGTCCCATCTTAATACATAGCCTTCTTTTGTAAGTACTGGCGCTATTGCTGCTCCTCCATATGCTATTGTTTGTGTATCTAATACATTTTCTCCATCTTTAAATATTACTTCATATTTTAATATATCATAGTATAGTTTTAATTCTAAACTTCCATCTGCTACTACCGTTCCACTTACTACTCTTTCTTCATGACTTGTATTTTCTATGTATCCTTCATATATTTTTGGTACTGCAGTGGCTGTTGCTCCTGTTACTGCTGTTAAATTTTCTGTTTGCGCTAATTGATATCCATTTTCTCCTTGTTTATAGTGTAATACTTTATATGCTGTATTTCCATTTGCTATCCAATTTGCATAGTATGTTTTATCATTTAGGTCATTTGCTGTTATTTGTGATATTGCACTTCCTGTTAATTCAGCGTTATCATACCAGCCTCCAAATGTGTATCCTTCTTTTGTTACATTTGAAGGTAAATTTCCTCCTATTCCATATACATATTCTGTTATATAGTTTTGGTCATTTATTGTTCCTCCATTTGAGTTTAATGTTACTGTATATTTATTTCTATTATAATATAGTTTTAATGTTAGGCTTCCGTCATCTGTTACTATTCCACTTGTTATGGTTTCAGCTGTTGTTACTAATGTGAATCCTTCATATGCTTTTGGGCTAGCATTTACAGTTGTTCCTAAGTTTCCTTGTTTTGTTTCTATTTCTGGGTTTTCATATCCATTTAGTGTTACATTTTGTTTGTAGTGTTCTACTTTATAATTTACTAGTGTTTCTGGGTCTTCTATATCTGGTATTCCATCTTTATCTGTATCTTTTAGCCATATTGCATTTACTGTTATATCACTTGTTATATTAGTATATTCTTTGTCCCATCTTAATACATAGCCTTCTTTTGTAAGTACTGGTGCTGTTGCTGCTTCCCCATGGTTTACTTCTTGTGTTTTTACTACTTTATCTCCATCTTTAAATATTACTGTATGGCCAATTATATTCCATTTTGCCCAATATGTTTTATTATTTAAGTCATTTGCTGTTATTTGTGATATTGCACTTCCTGATAATTCAGCATTATCATACCATCCTCCAAATGTGTATGCTTCTTTTGTTACATTTGAAGGTAGATTTCCTCCTATTCCATATGTATATTCTGTTATATAGTTTTGGTCATTTATTATTCCTCCATTTGGATTTAATGTTACTGTATATTTATTTCTATTATAATATAATTTTAATGTTAGACTTCCATCATCTATCACTGTTCCACTTGTTATGGTTTCAGTTGTTGTTACTAATGTAAAGCCTTCATATGTTTTTAAAATAGCATTTACAGTTGTTCCTAGGTTTCCTTGTTTTGTTTCTATTTCTGGGCTTTCATATCCATTTAGTGTTACATTTTGTTTGTAGTGTTCTACATTGTAATTTACTAGTGTTTCTGGGTCTTCTATATCTGGTATTCCATCTTTATCTGTATCTTTTAACCATATTGCATTTACTGTTATATCACTTGTTATATTACTATATTCTTTGTCCCATCTTAATACATAGCCTTCTTTTGTAAGTACTGGTGCTGTTGCTGCTCCTCCATGGCTTACTTCTTGTGTTTTTACTACTTTATCTGCATCTTTAAATGTTACTGTATATCCAATTATATCCCATTTTGCCCAATATGTTTTATTTCCTGTTTCTGTACTGCTTATGCTTGTTACTGCTATTCCTGTACAACTACTATTATTATACCATCCTCCAAATGTATGTCCTTCTTTTGTTACACTTGTTGGTAGAGTCACTCCTATTCCATATGTGTAGCTTGTTACATCTCCACTATTTATTGTTCCTCCATTTTTATTTAATGTTACTGTATATGTATTTGCTGTCCATTTTGCATAATATGTTTTGTCTCCTGTTTCTGTTATTCCTATACTTGTTACTCTACTTCCTGAAAAATTACTATTTGTATACCAACCCCCAAATGTATACCCTGTTTTTGTCACATTTGTTGGAAGTGTTGCTCCTCTTCCATATGTGTAACTCGTTATATTACCACTATTTATTGTTCCTCCATTTTTGTTTAATGTTACTGTGTATGTATTTGCTGTCCATTTTGCATAATATGTTTTGTCTCCTGTTTCTGTTATTCCTATACTTGTTACTCTACTTCCTGAAAAGTTACTATTTGTATACCAACCTTCAAACGTATATCCTGTTTTTGTTACATTTGTTGGAAGTATTGCGCCTTCTCCTAATTTGTAACTAGATACTTCCCCACTATTTATTGTTCCACCATTAGTATTTAAAGTTATTTTGTATGTAGGATTAGCAGTTATTTGTATAAACTCTCCTGTCCATTCATTTGCTGCTGACGTCTTTCCATTTCCTAATTGTCCATAATAATTAGATCCTACAGTCCATAAATCTCCCTCTGAATCTATGTACATAGAATTACCATTAGACATTGCAATTTGAGTAACTGTATTTTCTGTATTTACTTTTACTGGAGTTGATTGCTGTGTATTATTTCCAATTCCAAGTTCACCTTTATAATTGTATCCCCATGCCCACAAATTACCATTTTTATCTATAGCTAATGCTCCTCGATCTCCTGCTGCTACTTCTGCCATATTACTTGCTATCTTTAATGGTGTTGTTTGTACCAAGTTACTTCCATTTGTTGCATTACTTGCTCCTCCATTTCCTAAACTTCCATTTTTCTGCCATCCCCATGACCACAAATTACCACTTGTATCTATAGCAAATGATATGTGATTTGATGCTGATATTTTTGAAATACCACTTTTAATTTTTAATGGTATTGATTGTGTTGGTGTAGAATATGTAATTGTACTTCCAGTTATATCATATAAATTTTGTACATCATTTCCTGTTTGACTTCCATTTCCTATTTCTCCTAATACACATGAACCCCATGCATATAAATTATTACTTGTGTCTATTGCTAAAGCATGTGTTCCTGCTGCTGAAACATCCTTTATTCCTGTTTTTACTTTTATAAAACTTGTGTGGTTAGCTTGTCTACCTCCATTTTTATCTGTTGTATTTCCATTCCCTAATTGTCCATTGTTATTCGTTCCATAACTATATAAATTATTACTGTTATCTATTGCTAAGCAGTAATTATCTTCTGCACTATTATTCGCAGATATTTTCTTAAATGATATTCCTGAACTTCTTTGTGTAAGAGTAGTCTTACTTATTTCCCATACATTTCCATTCACATCTAATGCATAACTTCCAGACACTTGTTTAAATCTATTATTATTTGTTACTTGTAGTGGTACTGTTGAAATAGGGCTCGCTGACATATAACTTGTCCAATCTCTTCCCCATGTCCATAAGTGACCATCTGTATCAATTGCTAAAACAGTTTCTGCTTTGCTATCTCCGCCATATGCCACCTGAGTAAATTTTATATTATATGGGCAGTCGGCTGCGGTAAATGATGAACTTAATGTTCTTATTGCAAAACAACCCATTAATATCAAAATTACAATTGCTATTATGATTATATTTGTTTTTATTATTTTTTTATTCATACTCAAATTTCTCCTTATTTGAAATTATACAATTATACTTTACTATATTTATTTATTTTGCTCAATATCAATTTTTTCCACTATTTGCAATTATTACATATAGTAATTTCCGATTCCCTACGGAAATAGCTATATATAACTTTAATGGCTATATGTTACTTTTTTATGACATTTTTGTAATATAGTATATTAATAAAAAACACGCCAATATTGTTTACATATTGACGTGTTTTTTATTAATATAAATAATTTTGTGGATTTTGTGCCACTCCATTTACTCTTATTTCTAAATGTAGATGGTTTCCTTGTGAATTTCCTGTATTTCCTACTGTTGCTATTGCTTGACCTTGTGTTACTTGTGTTCCTTTTGTTACTAATAAACTTGTGCAATGCCCATATAATGTTTGAACTCCATTTCCATGTGATATTATTATGTGGTTTCCGTAGCCTCCACCATAACCATATTGTGAGAAGGTTACTGTTCCTGATGCTGCAGCTACTATTGTTGTTCCTTTTGGTGCTCCTATGTCTATTCCTTTATGGCTTCTTCCCCATCTTGCTCCAAACCTTGAAGTTAATGTTCCAGATACTGGCCTTATTAGTGATATTCCTAAGTTTACTACTTTGTTAGATGTATTTACTCCTGTTGATGCTACTGTTACATTTGAAACAGTTTTCTTTACTACTTTCTTTTCATATAACTTTTCTACACTTTGTTCTACACTAGCAAATTCTACAAGCTCAGTATTATATTTTTCTTTAACTCCTAATTTTTCTTTATTATTACTATTTTTTTCTTTTAATTTATTTACTACTTCTTCTGCTTCCCCAAAACTAGATACATATAGTTTTTCTTCATTGTCTACAGTTATTCCATAGTATTTATAGTATTGTTTTCCTGTTGAAATTACTTTTTCAAATATTTGGTCATCATTTGGTGTAATTCCTTTTTTTAGTAGGCAAAGTTTATATTGTGGAAGTTCGTTTATTTCTACAAATGCTACATTTTGCCCATTTCCTTCTTCTATATAATTATTTATTTTTTGTTGTAATTCATTTTTATTTTGACTATAACCTATCATTTCCCCATTTAGTGTTACACTATATATTGGTTTATAATATGCTGAAACTATTCCTGTTATTAAAAATGTTGAAATTGCTACTATTATTACTACTTTTATACATTTTCTTAAATGTATTATTGTATTTTTTATGGTACTTATTTTAAACACTCCTTTATTTTTTATTTTTACTTATATAATAGTATACTATTTTTATTTTTTTTTCAATACTTATTTTTAATTTTTTCTTAAGCGGTTTGTTCAGCCAATACATTTCAAAGCTAATATAAGAACAGTAAAAGCGGAAATTCTAAGGTGTTTTAAGCTTTAATAAAAATAGCCAAAAATCTCCGTCCCCAATGGCTCCCAATAACTGCAAAAAAGAGCAAATATATTTTGAAGTTGCTCTTTTTTTGGTTTTATTATTTTTGTATGTATTGTATGTTTGCTTTATCTGCTAAAACATTAGAGTTAGACCATTTCACATGATATGGTAATGTGCTACCTCCTGGCATATATCCTAATAATTCTGTTATTTCTGCTTTGTCTGAAGTATTTAGTCTTCCATCTAAGTCAATATCTAGTGCTCTTAAATGTAATGGGTCTGTTACATATTCTGTATTTCCTGCAATTACATTTACTAATGCGTTTTTATCTCCTGTATTTACTCTTCCTGCCTTTTTTTCATTAGGTGCTTTATATCCATCTCCTTTTACTACAATTCCAAATTCTAGTTTTTGGTTGTCTAGTGTTGACCTTAATGTCATTCCTGTTTCTACTATGTCTTTTGGTCCTAATTCATTTCCATTTTGATCTAGTACTACCATATGTCCATTTGACTCTAGGTTTCCTATAAATTCTTCTACAAATACATTTTTGTTTTCATATTTTGCTATTTTTGTATCTATAAATGGCTTATCTATTGTATATGCTATTGGTGTTAGTGGTTTCCCTTTCTTGTTTCCGGTATCACCAAGTACACCATAAAAATATTCTAGTACTTGATATACATCTTCATCTTCTTTATATATTGGGTAATCTTCATTTATTTTCCCAAATATTCATCATAGAATTGGTAAGTATCTTTTTTATATTTTTTAGATATTACATATAATTTTTCTTTTTCTACATCGTCTTTTTCATTTTTTATGTCTAATTTTATATTACCTGTTTCTGTTTTGGATACTGTAGCTATATTGCTTCCCATTATTAATTCTGATTCTTTTACTACTATTTTTCCTTCTACTTCTTCAAATTCTACTTTTAAAATAATTGTTTCTGAAGTTAGTTTGTATCCTTCTGGGGCCACTTTTTCTTTTATTACAAATGTATTAATTTCTCCTACATTTCCTGGTACAATTTCACTTATTACAAGTCTTCCACTTGTTGTTCCATATTCTTTTGTGTTACCTTTTGAGTCTACTACTGTAAATATTGCTGAAGATTCTGTAATTAACTCATTTGTAGATGAATCTAATTTGTTTATTTCTATAGAATAGTTTTGTTTTTTTGGTTCCTCTTCTATTTTGTCATTTACCATTATAATACTTATTACATTTTCTTCAGTGTTTTCATCTTTTCTTGTATCTATACCTGTAACTTCATAATCATCAATTTTTACTTTATTATCTTCATCTTTTCCAAACATAACAGTTATTTGGGCTGGGTTTGGATTTACTTTGTATCCATCTGGTGCCTTTATTTGTTCTAATTCATAGTTACTAGTTCCTTCTACTTTTGGCATTTCTAATTCTATAATACCATCTTTTATTTGAACTTCTTTGTATTCATATTCTCCTGTATCTTTATTAGTTAATTTAACAACTGTTGTTCCATTTTCTATAGGATTTCCATCTCTATCAACGCCTGATATTTTTATAGTATATTTTTCTTGTTCTTCTTCTTGATGTTTTATATTTACTATACTTACTGTTAATGTATTATTTACAGGTACAATTTCTTTATTATATTCTTTAATTGTTGCTCTATCAAGTACTATTTTCCCTTCACTTTCTATAAAATCTGCTTCTATTACTACACTTCCATTTAACGTATCATACCCATTTGGCGCTTTTGTTTCTTGTAAGAAATATATTTGTTTTCCTGCTACATTTGGAGCATTAAGTGTTACTTTGTTAGATATTCCATTTACTGTACTTATTGTAATTATTTCACCATTTGTAGTGGTTAACTTAAAATTAGCTGTATCTGTTGTTATTAAATTATTGTTTTCGTCCACTTTATTTATTATAAAGTCAAAGTTTTGTGGCTCTGGTACTACTACTTGTGGCTCTCTTTCATTTGTTATTTTGATATTTACTTCATTTTCTGTGTGTCTTATACCATTTCCAATTGCTGTATTTATACTACCATCGTTATTAAATGTCAGTTTTATTGTTTTTACTGTTTCATCTAATATGTATCCATCTGGTGCTTTTATTTCTTTTATTTCATATGTATATTCCTGTCCTGCCATTATTTCTTTATTGGTCATTGAAAAATTGTATGTTGCTTTTCCTTCTTCATTTGTTACTAAATATTCTGTTTTTCCATCTTTTGATATTTCAAATACTGCATTACTACTTGTTATATTTCTATCTTCTTCATCTGTTTTATCGACACTAATTGTATAATTATATGTAATTATTTGTTTTTCGTTTTTAATATTTACTGTTGCAGTTCTTACATCACTATTATCAATTGTTATAGGTTCATTATTATATGAAACTACTTTTCCACTTACTAGTACTATTTTATTTTCTTGTTTTTCATATGTAAGTTCTAATATTATATTGTTTTCTTCTATTATATAGCCTTCTGGTGATTTTGTTTCTTTTATTATGTATGTATATGTCCCTGCTGTTTCAGGTGCTAAAACAGCTATGTTTTCTGTTTTACCTGTAGCATTAGTTGTATAACTTGCTTTTGTTCCATCTGGCATTGTTAATTCAAATTCTGCTGTATCTGTTGTTATACTATTATTTGCTTCATCTACTTTATTTAATACTAAATTAAATACCTCTTTTTCTAATTCAGCTTCTTTTGTTGTATTTTGTACTTTTAATTCAATTGTATTATCTTCATTTATAATATTGGCTATTCCATTTGCATTTGGAGTCGCTGTTTGCACATTTCCTGTGTCTCCAAATGTTACTGTTAATTGTATAGGCTCTTCACCTTTTATATAACCTGTTGGTGCTAATATTTCTTCTATAGTATATATGTATGGAGTATCTGTATTTGGCTTTTCTAGATCTGGCATAGTTATAATTCCATTTTCATCAGTTTCTTGGTATACTATTGTACCATCTAGTTTTGTTATTTTAAATAATGCACTATTATTTGTTATTGTTTCTCCATTTTCATTTGTTTTAATTATTTTTAAGTGATGTTTCTCTTCTTGATTTAGCTTTAATGTTATTTCTGGTATATTTACAACATCATCAACTTGTAAAACACTAACATCATCACTAGTAGTTACTTCTGACTCTATTAAACTTATTGTTGTTTCTGTATCTGGTGCTACTTCTAATACTTTAAATTTTATTCTTAATATTGTATCATCAAGTTTAAACTTTTTTGCCACATCATCAAATGAAGTTACTTGAAATATTTTATTTGCTTCACTACTACCTGAATTTAAGCAATTTACCATTTCGAATTCTTGAAATTGTAATACTTTATCATCATATATTACTCTTCCTTTAAATTGTGCTACATCAGAAATTTCAAACATATGTACTTTTGATATTTTTACATCTATATATATATCTTGTCCGCTTTTAAATGTTCCTTTTTCAGAATCTAATTTTAATATTGCATATGGATATTCTTCATCAAAATTTTCCACAGCAGTTGCTATTACTGCAAAATAGTTCATCAACATAATTATAATTAATATGATTGCATACAATTTTTTTAAACTTTTTTTCATATTATATTCCATTCCTTTCTCTATATCGGTTCTTGTGTCAAAGTCATATTCTATGTCTCTCACACAAGAGCCGATATTTTAGCTCTTGCGCTTATTATACTATTTTATATCTTTTGAATATACTTTGTATTTTATAAATAAGAAACCTGCTATAACTGCTACTGCACTTATTAATATTATTATCATGCTATTTTCACCAGTTTGTGGTATTTTATTTGTACTTGTTGTTTGATCATTAGGATTTTTATTATTATTTGTTGGTTTTTCTGGATTTGTTGGTTTTTCTGGATCTGTTGGTTTCTCTGGATCTGTTGGTTTCTCTGGGTCTGTTGGCTTCTCTGGGTCTGTTGGTC
>CATNCV010000034.1 GCA_950096965.1 uncultured Clostridiaceae bacterium
AAATCTTTTTGTTTTAACATTAAATATTCCACCTTCCTATTATTACTATATTTTCTATTTTTATACATTGAGGGTGAAATATTCGTTTACAAACTTTCAAGGTGATTTTATCATATATTAAATACATTGGTTAGGGAGTGATATTTGCAATATTATGTATAATATGATATAATTTAGACATGTAACTGGTAGAATAATACTATAAAATGGAGGTATTAAAATGAAAAGAGTAACTAGACGGAATTTTATTTGGGCAGTAGTCGCTATTGTGGTTATGACTGGCGTTCTTTTCTCATCTTTTATTAAGAAGGATATGGGCTCTTGTACAAAATACAAGTGTGATGTAAAGAACTTCAGATTATCAACAACAATTGAGATTTCAAAAGAGGGCAACAATTTTGCAAAGGTAAAAGGGAACATCTTAAAGTTCATTACTGATCCACTAACAATGTATGACTTAAATGAAAGGAAAATCGCTTACGCAGGTGATGCATATCATTTTGTTGCACAGGATTCTCATTCAATTTATGCGAATGATGAATCACCAACTGAAATGGTTGGGCGATTTAAGGTTTTTGGTGAAGCATATGATATTTATGATGAGAACCAGAATAAAATTGCAAAAGTAACATTTAATGTATTTAACACAAAAGGTAGAATGTATGACACAGAAGGAAATTTGATAGCAGATTATAATTCTTTTTTCTTATTTAAGGACTTTAATGTAAGAATTTCAGAGAAATGTAAGTTAAACGAAAAAACGGTATTAATGATTTTTTGTTCGTACTATAGTGATCAGGCAGCCGATGCGAAAATAGCCACCAATAAAACTAGCAGTAAATAATATTTAAAGCACAAAGAAGAAGTTTCTAATGTTCCTAATTGGATAGTTAGAGGCTTCTTTTGTTTATTTTATATTTGACTTTTGCAGGAAAATATATTAGAATATATATTGTAGGTAAATTGAATAGTCGCGTATAGCAACGTCGAAAGGCAGCGTACGAGGAAAGTCCGGGCTCCACAGAGCAAAGATGCAAGATAACGTCTTGTGAGGGTAACCTTAAGGAAAGTGCAACAGAAAATAACCGCCGCAATGCGGTAAGGATGAAAAGGCGAGGTAAGAGCTCACCGCTTCTATGGTGACATAGAGGGCCTATGTAAACCCCATCTGGAGCAACACCGTAAACTAGAAGGCTAAGACTGCTCGTCATCTTCTAAACATGGTGGCTTTGAGCTGTATAGTGATATACAGAGTAGATAAATGACTATTCACGACAGAACCCGGCTTACAGATTTGCTTATTAAATATGAAAAAAGATAGGTTTAAGCCTATCTTTTTTCATATTATTTATGTTATAATAGCCGATATGATATAGTTACTAATAACCAATTTTAATTAAAGGAGGTAAAAAATGGGTGAAAAACAATTAACTTGTAAAGATTACTATGGAGACACAATAGAAGTAGGAACATTAGTAGCATTAGTTTCGGACCCTACAACAATGGCAACAGTAGTAGCAATTAATAAAGCAAACAATAAAAATTTAGTTGTACTTGAAAACCAAGATATTTATAAGGAGAATGTTGACCCAAAAGACTATTATATTTACCTAGCTACTAGGAAGACAATAAGAGAACATACAAAAAAATGGGTAGAAGAAGACATGAAGAATAAAAAGCATACCTATATTCAATATAAAGCTTTGGGAGAAGTTCAAATTGCAAAAGGGATGGTACTTATACCTGCATTTAGTGATGGAGGTGACTTGAAATATTATTATGTTGCAAAAGATGAAAAAACAGGAGGATATTATTTACAATGCTTTTTAGATGTTGAAAATATAGATACTAATGTATTAGAGATAACACAAAGCATAGAGAAAGCTAGCGAATGTTTTGAAGTTGCAGTTCAAGCAAATGGAATACCAATGTTTAAAGAAGATTACGGGATAAAAATATAATTAATTACCCAAAAATAAAGAAGATGCTTAAAATGGCATCTTCTTTATTGGATTTGAAATTTAAGTAATTTCTTTAAATCTTTTGTAATATCAGTTTGAAATGTCACATTTTGTTTCATAATAGGATGTACAAATGAAATTTTATAACTATGTAATGCTTGTCTACTAATTAAATTAGTATTGCCACCATATAAATCATCTCCTAAAAGTGGATGACCAATATAAGACATATGAACACGAATTTGATGTGTTCTACCAGTTTCTAATTTACATTTTACAACTGAAAATTTAATTCCACAATTTTCTACTTCTTTTAATACTTCATAGTGAGTAATAGAAGGGCTACCGTGTATTAGATACACATCTTTCAATAATGCTACCTTCTTTTCGGCTAATAGGCATATTAATAGTGCCAATTTTTTCGTTATTATTAAAAAAGCCTTCTACAATAGAAATATATTCTTTAATAAAAGTACCAGACTGCATTTGTTTAATTAAAGCCTCTTGAATATACTCATTTTTAGCAAAAACAACTAAACCAGAAGTATCTTTATCAATACGGTTAACAGGTCTAATTTTCTTATTTAGACCTATAGAATCAAAATAAAATTTAATGCCAGAAGATAAACTATCTTCATAATGTAAAATAGAAGGATGTACAGGAATACCGCTACATTTATTTACAATTAAAAGCCATTCATCTTCATACACAATATCTAAAGGAATTTGTTTAGGAACAATATTAGAATTATCCTCAGCATAATCAAAAGAAACACGTATTTTATCATTAACACCAACATTCTGATACACAAAAGCAGGCAAACCATTTAAAAAAATAGAATTTTCCCTTTTTAAAGTAATAAGCAATCTATGTGAAATATACAGGCGAGAAAGAAGGATATCCTTAATACTTTTGCCATTATCATTATTAGTTACAAAATATTCTATGCACGCTAGGGACGGTCCTTTTCGTTCCGAAATCGGAACGTTAGGGACACTCCCTAAATTATTAAATTGCTTAATATTATTTTTATTAGTGAAAAGCTTATTTCTGCAAGAATTCCCAAAAGTGACAGATACCCCATTAGGAAACGTCCCCAATGGGAACCTAATAAATAACTTTATTCTCTTCTTTATATTTCTCAAATGTCTCAATACACTCCTTCCTATCAATTTGCCTCAAACTAATTAAATCTTTTTCATTTCCCTTTAAATATTCATAAATCAAATCATCACGAAAACCAATACTTCCAGCATCTTCACGAGTACAAGCATAATATATTTCTTTTATATTTGACCAAATTATTGCAGATAAACACATAGGGCATGGCTCACATGATGTATATAATACATAATCAGATAAATCATAAGTATTTAACTTTTTACATGCATTTCTTATAGCTGTTACTTCAGCATGTGCAGTTGGGTCATTATTTTTTAAAACTTGATTATTTCCGTTTAGCTATTATATTTCCACTTTTATCAGTAATAACAGCACCAAAAGGACCTCCTTCGTTTGAATTCATTCCATTTTCAGCCATTTCTTTTGCAATTTTCATATATTCATTCATTTAAATCTTCCTCCTTATTTTTTACATACATGAATATTTTAACACAAAAATTATAAAATATCTATAAATCAGAAACAATAATAAAACTATCTTCTAAGAAAATTCACCAACATTGCAAATGACTTTTCTAAGAATAGCGAAATTTCAAATTGATAAATAATAATAAATGTGATATAAAATAAAAAAAGGAGAGATAATAATATGATAGAGGAATTTAATTTTAAATCATGTACAGGAAAAGATATTTATGCTAAAAAATGGTATGATGAAACAAAAAGTGAATATAAAGGAGTTATTCAGCTAGTACATGGAATGGAAGAACATATTGGAAGATACAACGAGTTTGCTTTATTTTTAGCAAGCAATGGTTTTATTGTTGTAGGTCATGACCATTTAGGACATGGTAAAACAGCAAAAAAAGATGATGAATTAGGATTTTTTGCCAATAAAGATGGATGGTTTTGCTTAGCAGAAGATATTCATATTTTACAAAATAAAGTAAAAAGTGAATATCCAAATTTACCATATATTATTATAGGTCATAGTATGGGGTCATTACTTACAAGAACATACTTAAGCCTATATGATGATAACTTAAATGGAGCAATTATAACAGGCACTAGTGGGCAAAAAGCAGGATTATTAGCAGGAAGTATACTTGCTAAAATAATTGTAATGATTAAAGGTGAAAAATATAAAAGTAAGCTACTAGCATCATTGGTAACAGGTTCTTTTAACAGACAATTTAAACCCAATAAAACACCAGTTGATTGGACAACAAGTGATGAAAAAATAATAGAAGAACATATAAAAGATACAAACCCAAATTGCAAATTCACAGCAAGTAGTTATTTAGAATTATTTAAAGGAAGTATGTATTTAAATAAAAAGAAAAATATAGAAAAAACACCAAATATTCCTATTTTAATTTTTTCAGGGGATAAAGACCCAGTTGGAGAAAATGGAAAAGGCGTAAAACGTGTATATGATATGCTAAAAGAAACGGGAAAAGAAGATGTTACATTGAAATTATTTCCTAATGGAAGACATGAAATGTTAAACGAAGTGAATAGGGAAGAAGTCTTTAAATTTGTTTTAGAATGGATACAAATTAAATTGTAATAATTTAATTTTGGAATTTTTTTGAAGAGTTATAGAAGTTTATTACTTGTATTTTACATGTGATTCTTTTTATGAAGAGTATTCGCCAAGCACTTATGCACATTAACAAAATAAAAAGTAAAAAGGTAGCTTTTATAGCTATCTTTTTACTTTTTATTTGGAAAAAAATTCCTACTACGCAAAAAGTTTCTAAACTAAAAACAAGAAAATTTGAAATAATATTTACTATAAAATATAAAAAAAGGAGGAAATTTTTTATGAAAAAAATGGTAAATATAATTGCAATATTTCTTGTTTTATTTTTACTAACATTTACAGCTAATATTTATGCTAGAGCTTTAAATAATTTAGACATTACAACAACTAAAGAGAAACTACATCCAGGTGAAACAGTAACATTAAACGTTGAATTTGGAGAAGAAATGGGTTCATATACAGTAAATGTAGATTATGATGATAATTTATTAGAATACGTATCGGCAGAAGGTGGAACAGCAAACAATACAGGTTCTAAAGTTATAGTAGTATATTATTATAATGCAGGAGGAACAGATACACCACGTACTAATATGAGTATTACATTTAAAGCAAAAGAAGGAATGGTAACTACAAATCCAACTGACTTAAGTATTACATTAACAGGTTTAGGAACTCCAGATGCTAATCCTATTGATGACATTACAGTTCCTATTGTTAAAAATTTAATAGTAGAACCACTATATGTAGATTATGATATTGCCCTTAACTATACAGGAGAAATAGTGCCAAAAGAAGAAAAAGATATGGAAATTGTTATATCAAGCACAATGGGTAAAAGTTATGCTCACACAAGAATAATAGCAGAAGCTGTAACACCAAATGGAGAAAACGTAAAACTTCTTGCAACAGATAGCCAAAGTTTAGAACATGATATTATTCAAAGTGGATGGGGAAGTGCTGATGGTGACGCTATAGGAGGAAAAGATGTAGTTAAAAAATTGCAGGCAAGAGGTGTATTTAGTGGTTATGGAGATTATTCTATTACATTAAAATTAATAGATAGAGACAATAGTGATAGTGTAATTGCAAGTAAAACTTTTTCAATATCAGTAAAAGAAAAACCAGCCGAAGTAGTACCCCCAGCTGAAGAACAAGTGCCACCAACAACAGAAAACAAGCCACAACAAGAAACACCAAGTACACTACCAAAAACAGGTAATACAATATATTTAAGTATATTACCAATAGTAACAATACTAATAATATCATATGTGCTATTATTAAAGAAAAAATAATATATAGAGATATTGTTTATAAAGATATGTTGTAAAAAGCAACTTGAAAGATGCCCACTATAAAATAATCTCTAACATTTTAACAAGTAATTGTAAGGGTCGCTATTTTTCAGCGACCTATTACTTCAAAATATTTCAAAAAAACAATCTATACAAAAGAAAAATCAAATTTTTTATACCCTACATATTAGTGATGACGAAAATTAGAAGCCAGAAAATAGAAAAGGATAGTATTGATACATAGATTGCCATTTAGTAGCGACTACTACAACTAAAAATATATTCTAATTATATTTACCTAGGAGGTTTAAGGTGGGAAAGAGAATATTAAGAAGGAAAAAGAAAAAAGATAAAATAAAAAGTAAAATTAGAATTGCTATTTTAGGAATTCTTTTTTGCATTACCTTCTATGTAGGAATTGGTATTTATAAAGAAAATAAAATCAAATTAGTAGAAGAAAATAATCTATTAGTACAAAAAGTAGTAGAAGAAATACCAATTGTGCCAGTTGCTCCAATAGAAATACCAATTTTGCCCAAAACATATATGAATTATGAAGTTATAGCAAAATTAGAAATTCCAAAAATAAATTTAGAAACTTATGTATTAAAAGACTATACAATAGAAGGAATGAAAGTATGTTCTTCAAAATTTTTTGGACCAGAGCCAAATGAAGTAGGAAACTTCTGCATTGCAGGCCATAACTATGAACAAGAAAATATGTTTAATCATTTAATTAACCTAGAAAAGGGTGATGAATTATATTTAAGTGATAACAAAAATGGGAAAGTTACTTATACAATATATGATATATATAGGGTAAAACCTCAAAATACAGCTCCAATAGGTCAAGAAACTAATGGAAACAAAATAGTTACTTTAATTACATGTGTTAATTATTCAAGAAGTAGGCTCATAGTACAAGCAGTTGAAAAAATGTGACAAATATAACAAAATACTTGAAAATTATGTAAAATAGGAGTATGATAAAAATGCAAGTAATAATCTTGTATAAAATCTTATACAGTAATAAATATTACTGAAACGGAACTATAAACACAAGCATTTATAAGGAGGAAAAAATCATGATTATTGATGGTAATATTTTTGTAGGGAGCCAAGTAATTATCAATGGACGGGTATATGGAGGAGAAACTGCTAAACTAAAAGAGTATGACGAAAAAAAGTCAGAAGAAGTAAAAGGTACTGTAGAGAAGTTGACTATCGAGTCAACATTTGCTAATGTTAACATATCTGTTTCAAAATCTTTTAAGGTGGAAGCACATCTGTATGGAGAAGCATCACTGGACAAAGATATTAAACTTAATGTTCAGCGTAAGGGTAATGAAATTTTAGTTCTAACCCAGTATAATGGAAACTGTTATGGTGGCAAATTAAATTTAGATATTACAGTTCCAAATAAAACGTTTAAAGAGATCACCATAAGAAGTTCGTCAGCAGATGTTACTTTGGAGAATGGCATTTCGGCACAAAATATTAAGATACACACATTATCAGGAGACGTTAACTTAAATGAAGGCGTTTGGGCAAAATATCTTAAGGTACATACATCATCAGGAGATGTTACCTTAGATGAAGGTGTTTCATCTCAATATATTGAAGTAAGAACATCTTTAGGAGATATAGAAACTGAGGCAACATTTACAACAGCAAATATTTCAGCGACATCTGGAGATATTGAACTTTATATTTATGCCAATAATGACATTAATGTAAATGTTTCAGCAACATCTGGAGATATATCAACCAAGTTTGATAACATAGGCCATATCAATCTCTCAGCAAGAGCAATGACAGGAGAGGTTAAAAATCGCCACAAGGAAGGTGACTTTAAATATACTGCAAATGTAGAAGTTGCTACTATGACTGGTGATATAAGAATTAAATAAAGCCAAAATTTAATAATGATTTTACAATCTGTGCTATTTTTATAGTACAGATTATTTTTTTGGTTTGCCTATATAACTTAAGTTAAAAAAATTATTAAAGAATAAAATGCATTTAAAAGCAAATGCTTAGTCTTGCTAATTATTTGCTTTTATGCTAATATAAATATGATATAAGTATATAGTGAAAGGAAGATAAAACTTGAAAAATATAAAAATAACAAGAAAAATAACACAAGGAATGTATGTATTAACAACAAAAGAGGGAGGTTGTATAGTAGATGCTGTATCACAAGTAAGTGCAGGAGATGAGCCACTAATATCAGTAGCTGTAATGAAAAGCAACTATACAAACGAATTATTAAAGAAAAACAATAAATTTTCATTATCAATATTAAGTAAAGATGTAAATCCAGAAATAATAAAAACTTTCGGCTTTAACACTGGAAGAAAAATAAATAAATTTGAAAATATAGAAACAATAAAAGTAGAACAAATAGACGTTATAAATGACTCTATAGGATATATGGTATGTGAAATAGTCGACTTCATAGAAAATGATACACATACACTATTTATAGGAAAAGTAATAGAAGCAGATATATTTGAAGAAAAAGAACCAATGAGTTATGGATACTACCAAGAACATAAAGAAGAGCTATTAAAAGTTACAACGCAAAAAGGAAAAACAGCATGGGTCTGCTCAGTATGTGGATACATATATTATGGTGAAGAACTGCCAGAAGATTTTAATTGCCCTATATGTAAAGTAGGAAAAGAATATTTTAAAAAGCAATAAGATAATTATACATATTAATCACCTGTACATAGAAAAATAAGAAAGAGGTAATAGATATGGAAGAAAAATTTCAAGAATATTTAAGTAAATTAACATGTAGAGGGTGTTACAATCACTGCCCACTAAATAGTCCTAATTGTGGAAGAAGTAGAATTTTTATAAAAGAAGCGGAAGAAAAATTTGAAAAAGAAATGAAAAAATCTAAGTAATAAGACTTGTAAAATAAAAAGAAAGTTGGAAAACTTATATGGAAGAAATAATAAATATACCAAAGTTTTTAGAAGAAATGTTAAATAAACAATATGGAGAAAAATTAACTAAAGAAATAATAGAAGGGTATAAAGTTAAAAGACCAGTTACTTTTAGAGTAAATACATTAAAAACAAGTATAACAGAAATAGAAAATAAATTAAAAGAAAAACAAATTGAATTTGAAAATGTGTCATGGAGCAAAGAAACATTTATAATAAAAAATAGTACTGCAAAAGAAATAGAAAACATGCAAATGTATATAAATGGAGAAATATATCTTCAAAGTTTATCATCAATGTTACCACCAATTATATTAAAACCACAGGAAAACAAAGACATATTAGATATGGCAGCAGCACCAGGAGGAAAAACAACACAAATTGCAGCACTAACACAGAATAAGGCTCATATTACAGCATGTGAAATGAACAACATTAGAATGCAGAGGCTAAAATATAATATAGAAAAACAAGGAGCAACCTCTGTATATATAATGCAAACAGATAGTAGAAGAATTGATGACTTTTTTTCATTTGACCAAATTCTACTAGATGCACCATGCTCACGGAAGTGGAACTTTAAATATCAATGATGCAAAAATAGAAAAAACTTTTACTAAAAAGTTGATAGAAAAAGTAACCACATCCCAATTGCAATTATTAAAAAAAGCTCTAAAATTATTAAAGCCAGGCCATGAAATGATATATTCAACATGTTCAATACTTTCATGTGAAAACGAAGAAATATTAGAAAAAGCTTTGAAAGAAACTAACTCAAAAATAATACCAATTAAATTTGAGGGAATGGAAGAATTACCATTACTGCCAACAAAAATAGAAGGAACACTTTGTGTGAAACCTACCGAAAAATATGAGGGCTTCTTTATTGCAAAAATATATAAAGAAATTTAATTTTAATTTGAAATTGATTTTTCATATTTAAGAACAAAGGTGGATTTGCCACGCTACATGTTGAATTGTTCGCTTCTTAAGAAAGTAATATATTTTACTTTTTCCATTTCGCCCTCCATAGCAAGAGGTATTGTAGCTGCTGAGGGGGCTGCCTAAGACTTCATTACAAAAATAAAATATATTACTTTCTTCACGCTACTCTATAACTTAAAATAGAGTACTTTCCTAGTATGTGAAAAAATAACAGAAATCGAATGATTTCTGTTATTTTATGCTAAGCCTAAAATTCAATTTATAAATATTTTTTTAAAGTTTCAATACTATCTTCTTGCATAACAACAAAATCATTTAAAACATCTTTTACATCTTTAGAAGCATTAGGGTTTTGATTAATAAGTCTTCTACCTTCAATAATTCCCATGTTAGTTCCTTGCATTAATAGTTCAGAAAGTTTAGAAGTACTATCATCATTCATAGTTTTCATTTGAACTCCATACCAAGTCATAGCCTTATTCATTGCATTTGTTTCGTGAGGGTCTTTGTTACTATAATTAGAATATATGTCATTAACTCTATTAGATATCTTTTTATATTTATTATATTCAATATCTAAAACTTCTTTAAAAATATCATCTTTTACTTTGTCAGAAACAAAAGAAATAGCATCCATTCCCATTGTAGCACCTTTGTTAACTTCATCTAAAATATTCAAATTTTGATTTTCCATTTAAAACCACATTCCTTTCAAATTTCTATTTTATATAGTTAGTGTAACCAAAATATAGGAAATAAAACCAAAAAAAGTTACTAAATAACACTTGATATGCACTTAGAGTCTTACATAAACAAGAAAAACTGTTTGACAGGAATAAAAAAGTATGTTATAATGCATTGGTGGCAAATGGAAACGAACATTATTATAAAATAATGCTTAACGAACAACACATCTTATTGTGTTGTATTTTTGTGTGAAAATTGGTAAAGTTTTAAACACAAAAACATTTGTAATTATTAGAAATTATAAAAGGAGGAAAAGAAAATTGGAAAAAGAAGAAAATATTTTAGGAAAAGAAAAAATAGGAAAATTAATTAGAAAATTTTCTGTTCCATGTATTATAGCTTTGCTAGTAAACTCACTATACAATATAGTTGACCAAATATTTATTGGTTGGGGAGTAGGATATTTAGGAAATGGAGCAACTAACATAGTTTTCCCATTAACTATGGTATGCTTAGCCTTTGCATTAATGTTTGGAGATGGAACATCAGCATATTTAAGTTTAAGGCTAGGTGAAAAGAAAGAAAAAGAAGCAGGTAAAGGTGTTGGAAATGGTGTAGCAATATCAATAATAGTAGCTATACTTTTATGTACCATAACATTAATATTTTTACCACAATTATTAAACTTATTTGGTTGTACAGAGGCTCTAAGAACATATGCGTTAGGATATGGTTATATAATAGGTATAGGTTTGCCATTTATGATGGTAGGAACAACATTAAACTCAATAATTAGAGCAGATGGAAACCCAAAATATGCAATGACATCAATGGTACTAGGTGCTGTGCTAAATATTATATTAGATCCAATATTCATATTTGTATTTAAAATGGGAGTAGAAGGAGCAGCAATAGCAACTGTTATAAGTCAAATAGTAACATTTATAATGAATATAATGTATATTAAAAAGTTTAAATCTGTAAAAATAGGAAAAGAAGAATTTAAACTAAAATTAAATGTATTACAAAAAGTATCAGCATTAGGAATAAGTAGTTTTATTACACAAATAAGTATAGTACTAGTAATAGCAGTTGAAAATAACTTGTTAGGAAAATATGGGGCAAATTCAAAATTTGGTTCAGAAATACCAATTACAGTATTTGGTATTGTTATGAAAATAAGTCAAATTCTAAATAGTATAATAATAGGAATTGCAGCAGGTTCACAACCAATACTTGGTTATAACTATGGTGCACGGAAAAATGGATAGAGTAAAACAAACACTAAAAATAGTATTAGGAATAAGTGTAGTAATTAGTACAATAGCATTTATATTATTCCAAACAATACCAGATAAATTAATAATGATTTTTGGTAGTGGAGATGCACTATATATGGAATTTGCATGTATAGCATTTAGAACATATTTAATGTTATGTATATGTAATGGAATACAAATTCCATCAGGAATATTCTTCCAAGCAATAGGAAAAAGTGCTAAAAGTGCAATACTTTCACTATCAAGACAAGTATTATTTTTAATACCAGCAATGATTTTATTAGGAGAAACTTTTGGAATGAAAGGTTTCCTATATTCAGGGCCATTTGCAGATGGGTTGGCATTTATAATAGCAGTAATATTACTTATAATAGAAATAAAACATCTTGGAAAAGCAAAAATACATAGTGAAGCTTTAGAAGATGATACATCAGAAGATAATAAATTAGATAAACATATGATAATAACAATATCAAGACAATATGGTTCAGGTGGAAGATATGTAGGAAGACTAATTGCAGATAAATTAGGAATAAAGTTTTATGATAAAGAAATAATAACAAAATTAGCAGAAAGGACAGGACTATCAGAACAATATATAGAAAGCAATGAGCAAAAGAAAGAACCATTGGCGAACTTAAATAATGGTTACTATTTTGGATTAAACAACAGTGATGAGCTATTTTTAGAAGAAACAAAACTAATAAAAGAACTAGCAAGTAAAGACTCATGTGTAATAATAGGAAGATGTGCAGACTTTATGCTAAAAAGCAGAAAAAATGTATTAAAGGTATTCATATATAGCGATATGGAAGACAAAATAAATAGAGCAACTACATATTACAAACTAGACAAAGAAAAAGCACAAAAAGAAATAAGTAGAATAGATAAATTAAGAGCAAACCATTACAAATACTATACAGACAAAGAATGGAATGACCATTCAAATTATGATATATGTATAAATACAGCTACATTGGGAGTAGAAAAAACAGCAGAATTAGTATGTGATATGGTAAAACAAAAAGAAGCAATATTAAAATAAGTACTATAAAATAAAAACATAGAATAAAGTAACAATATTTTAAATACTTTATTCTATGTTTTTTTGATGTGAATTGAGACATCTTAATATTAGATGTCATTTTTTTAAACTACATTTAGAAAAATGGCAATTGAATTAAAATATCGATTTGACTTAAATGTTGAAAATGGCGAGCCTCAAAATAATTATTATAAACACATTAAATAAATACTGAAACTAAAAAGCATATACCTTGACAAAATTTATGTAAAACGATAAAATATATTCAATAGATTTAATAAAAAATTTAATATATATAAAGTCAAACTAAAGTATCTAAAAAAGATATACAAAGATAGTAGGAGTAAACATATGAATAAAATTAATAAAATAATAATAGCAATAGTTATAATGGCATTAGTGTGCATAGTAGCAGTATTTGGAATAAATCAATATGTAAAATTAACTGCAAACAAAAGCATTATACAAGAAGTAGAAAAAGCCAATAAGTCAGATGCAATACTAGTATTAGGTTGTCAAGTAATGGAAGATGGTTCTTTAAGTTTAATGCTAAAAGATAGACTAGATAAAGCGATAGAACTATATAAACAAGGAATTTCAGAAAAAATAATAGTGTCAGGAGATCATGGAAGAGAAGAATATGATGAAGTGAATGCTATGAAAAACTATTTAATAGAAAACGAAATACCAAGCGAAAATATATTTATGGACCATGCAGGATTCTCAACCTATGAAAGCTTATATAGAGCAAGTTACATATTCAAAGTAGAAAATTTAACAGTAGTAACTCAAGAATATCACTTATATAGAGCAGTATATATAGGAAATAAATTAGGAATTAAAACTTATGGAGTGCCAGCAGAAAAAACAGAATATTATGGACAAACCAGAAGGGAAATAAGAGAAATTTTAGCAAGAGATAAAGATTTTGTAAAATGTATTTTTAAATCAAAGCCTACGTATTTAGGAGAGAGTATACCAGTAAGTGGTAGTGGCGACTTAACAAATGACTAAAAAATAACAAAACTAACAATAGAGCAAATAGAAAAATTATAATTTTTTGAAAATAAGTTCTTGAAAACTTAAAAGCAATATTGTATAATAGTTATAGTTAAATTTAATTATGTTTTAAAAAGAAAACAAGTAATAATTTTATAGTTACAATAATTAAAGAGAGGTAGTGTTTTGCTGAAAACTATCAGAATATAAAATTATGAAATACAATTCTTATAGTAATTAACGTACAAGCTACGAACAGCTTATAATAAGGTATAAACAAAGTTTATACAAATAAAGGTGGTACCACGAGTCAAATCGTCCTTTAAAATAAGGCGATTTGACTCTTTTGTTATTAAATATGAAAAATTCGTTTAAAAAGTAAGAAAGGAGAAAAACAATGACACTAGTAGAAGAATTAAAATGGAGAGGGCTAATTAAAGACATTTCTAGCTCAGAATTAGAAGAAAAATTAAATGAAGGAGGATTAACTTTTTATATAGGAACAGACCCAACAGCAGATAGTTTACATGTAGGGCATTTATCAAGCTTTCTAATTTCAAAAAGATTAAAAGATGCAGGGCATACACCAATACTATTAGTAGGTGGAGGAACTGGAATGATAGGAGATCCACGCCCAACAACAGAAAGAGCAATGGCAAAAAAAGAAGAAGTAAATGCAAACTTTGAAAAACTAAAAGCTCAAGTAGAAAAAATATTTGGGTTTGAAGTAGTAAACAACAACGATTGGTATAAAGATATAAATGTAATAGACTTTTTAAGAGATTATGGAAAATACTTCAATGTAAATTATATGTTAGATAAAGACATAATAAGAAGAAGGCTAGACTCAGGAATAACATACACAGAATTTTCATACATGATATTACAAGCATTAGACTTTAAATATCTACATGAACACAAAAATGTCAACTTACAATGTGCAGGTTCAGACCAATGGGGAAATATAACAGCTGGAATAGATTTAATAAGAAGATCTACTGGAGATGAAGTATATGGTTTCACAATGCCATTAGTAACAGACTCTCAAGGAAAGAAATTTGGAAAAAGTGAAGGAAATGCACTATGGCTAGATAAAGAGAAAACATCAAGTTACAAATTATATCAATTCTTTACAAATGTAGAAGACCGTATGGTAATAGACTATTTAAAAATATATACATTCCTGTCAAAAGAAGAAATAGAAGAATATGAAAGAAAAAATAATGAGCATCCAGAATACCGAGAAGCACATAAAGCATTAGCAAGAGAAATAATAACATTCTTGCATGGAAAAGAAGAATATGAAAGAGCAGTGAACTTAGCAGACCACTTATTTAATAATAAATTTAATGACTTAACAAAAAAAGATATAGAAGACCTATTTGGAAGTGAACAAATAAAAGAAGTAGAAGTAGGCCAAAATGTAGCAGACTTAGCAGTAAATATAGGAGCAGCTTCAAGCAAAAGAGAAGCAAGGGAATTTGTAACAAATGGAGCAATATCAGTAAATGGTGAAAAAATAACAGATGCTAACATGATAATAGATGAAAGTATGTTTATAGAAGGAACATATGTAATAGTAAAAAGAGGAAAGAAAAACTCATATATTGGTAAGAAAAATTAAACTGATATAAAAAATAATGGAGAAAATTTCTCTATTATTTTTTTATATTCTTAGGAAAGTCATCCACGATAGTTAACGACTAAGAAATCTTAGCGAAGAATGAGCTTAGAAAATTTTATTCTTGTTTTTTACAGTAATTGTTAAACAATAATAAATATTTTCAAAAAAATTTCATTGATATATAAAAACATTTGTGATAATATTATTATGAATAAATAAGTAGAGGGAGTAAAGTTATGGATAAGAAAAAGTCAATTATAATAATAGCCGTTATTGCAATAGTAATCTTAAGTAGTATTTCTATAATATTTTTTAATAGAGAAAAGTCTAATCCAGAAGACATAATCAAACAATATATGGCATACATTACAGAAAAAAATTATGATGCAATGTATGAACTAACTACTAAAGAAACAGCAAGGGAAGACTATATAACAAGAAATGAAAACATATATGAAGGAATAGAAATTAGCAAATTAGATATAAACATTGCAAAAACTACTAAAAAAGGAAAAGAAGCAGAAATTGTATATAGTACTTCAATGTCAACAATAGCAGGAGAAGTTAATTTTTCAAATACAGCAAATTTAGTTAAAGAAGATGGAACATATAAAATAAAATGGTCTTCAAATATTATTTTTCCTACATTAAATGATGAATATAAAGTAAAAGTAGAAACATTAAGAGCAAAAAGAGGAACTATTTATGACAAAAATGGGAAAATTTTAGCAGCAGACCAAACAGCTTCTCAAGTAGGTCTAGTACCTGGAAGAATGGATATAATAAGTAAGGAAACAGATATAAAAAACATAGCAAAGCTACTAGATATATCAGTAAATACCATAAAAGAAAGCTTATCAGCTTCATATGTTAAAGATGATACTTTTGTTCCAATAAAAACTATTTTAAAAAGTGAAACTGAACTAAAAGAAAAACTATTAGAAATAAGAGGAATAAAAATAGTAGATGTAGAAGAAAGAGTATATAATTTAGGAGAAGCAAGTTCACATTTATTAGGATATGTACAAGGAATATCTGCAGAAGAATTAAATGAAAAGCAAAATGAAGGGTATAGCAAAAATAGCAAAATAGGAAAATCTGGAATAGAAAAAATATATGAGAATAGACTAAGGGCAATAGATGGAGAAGAAATATATATAGCAAATGAAAAAGGTATAAAAATAAAATCAATAGCCAAAAAAGATTTGAAAAATGGAGAAAATATAAAACTTACAATAGACTCAGACATTCAACAAAAATTATATGAAAGATTTAAAGAAGACAAAAGTGCATCAGTAGCAATAAATCCTAAAACAGGAGAATTACTAGCAGCAGTTAGCACACCAACATTTAACTCAAACGATTTTAGTTTAGGAATGACTACAAATAAATGGAATGAACTATCAGAAAATGAAGATAAACCTCTATATAACAGATTTTTAGCAAGTTATACACCAGGCTCTTCCTTCAAACCAATAACTGGAGCAGTAGGTTTAACAACTAGAAGCTTTACAGCAGAAGAAGACTTTGGAAAAAGTGGAACTAAATGGCAAAAAGATTCAAGTTGGAAAGACTTTTATGTAACAACTTTAGCTTCATATTCTGGAAAAGCAAATTTACAAAATGCATTAATATATTCAGATAATATTTATTTTGCAAAAGCAGCCTTAAAAATAGGAAAAGATAATTTTGCCAAAAGCTTAAGCAATGTAGGTTTTAATACAAATGTAAAAACACCATTAGGTGAAGTGAAATCAACTTACTCTAATAAAGATACATTTACTTCAGAAACAGACCTTGCAAATAGTGGATATGGACAAGCAGAAGTTTTAGTAAACCCTATTCATATGGCAATGCTATATTCAGCATTTCTAAATGAAGGAAATGTAGTAGATACTTATTTAGAATACACAGGTTCTTCAGAAGCAAAATATTTTAAAGAAGAAGCATTTACTAAAGAAGCAGCAAATGAAATAAAAGAAGCCTTAATACAAGTAGTAGAAAATCCAAAAGGAACAGCCCACAGTGCCAAATTGAATGATATGGTTATTGCAGGAAAAACAGGAACAGCAGAAATTAAAACATCAAAGAATGATAAAGAAGGAACTGAAATAGGATGGTACAACACATTCATAGCAGACGAAAAAGGAGGAAGGCAACTACTAATAGTTAGTATGGTAGAAGATGTAAAAGAAAAAGGTGGAAGCCATTATGTTGTAGAAAAATTAAAGGATATATTTGACTTATGGAATTGACAAAATGACTGTAATATTATAAAATGTGATAATAAAATATATAAATGTGGTTCATAAGGAGGTAAATACCAATGTATGATATGTATGACGAAACTATTGATAAAATGAAAAAAGAAATTGACCAAAAAAATGCACAACAAGCTATAAGTAAAAATAATTTATCAAATTATAATGATATAGCTAAATTTTATTATATTAGATGCAATGAATTAATAGAGGAAAATACTATACTAAAAGAAAAAATACAGGAGTTGAATAAAGAAATACAATTATATAGTAAAAAAGTAGACTAACAAAAAAATACCCAATGGGTATTTTTTTTTGTTAGTTTCTTCTCTTTCCAAAAATAGAAAGTATACGAAGGAAAATATTTATAAAGTCTAAATATAATTCCATAGCACCATAAATGTGTAACTTGCTTCTATCTAAGTTTGGATCCAATGAAAGTTGTTTTATTTTATTCATATCATAAGCTGTAATACCAAAAAATACTAATAAAATTACCCAATCAAGAATAATATCTATCATTGTATTTTTCATAAATAAATTAATTAAACTAACAATTAAACCAATAATTAGTGTTCCAAAAAGTAGAGAACGCCAATTACTTAAGTCTTTTGAAGTTTTATAACCCAATAGAGCTAAAACGCCAAATAAAGCACTTGAAGCTACAAATAATAATACAATAGATTGCAATTCAAAAACTACAAATATTGTAGATAATGTTACACCATTAATTGCAGCATATATAAAATACAATATGCCTACAATAGTGGGTGAAAGTTTCCTAAATAAAAATGAAAACAATAAAACTACTACAACTTCTACTATAAGTAAAATACCAAAATAATTTCCAGTTAAAATATTAATAAATAAACCAGAAGAATAAGTATACCAAGCAACAATAGCAGTACCTAATAAACCTAAAAACATCCAAAAGAAAGTCTTAGGAATAAATTGGTTTTCTACATTTTCTACTACAGGATTATTACTATTTTCTTCTCCAATCATAAAAAGTCCTCCTTTTAATTTTTTTATAATTATAACATATATTAAATGAAAATATGTGAAGATTTCGTAAATTTTATAAAAGAAAGTTAAAAAGATAATATAATTACTGTCAATACTTTTTGAAAATTTCACTAAAAAATAGCTTTATTTTATTAGCAAATATTTCACCTATGTACAATCTTGGCTTGTTCCGCTCGCCGCGGAGGCAGGCTCAAGATTTAATTTTTTGTTT
>CATNCV010000035.1 GCA_950096965.1 uncultured Clostridiaceae bacterium
ATACTTCTTTTCTTAGTTCTTCATTAATTTCTTCAAACAATTTTTTATACTCTTTTATTCCCATTTTTTCTAGTAATTCATCTGTATCTATTTTTCTTACTAAATCATAGGAATTTATAATTGAACGATAAATAATAAACTCTACTGGTAAATATTTTTCCATCCATTCTTGGTCAAAAAAGTAATATTTATTATCTATATAAAAACAGTTTTTAGGTACCATATCATAAAAAGCATATTCTAAATAATTTAACCTTTCTAGTATTTCATCACTTTGTTTATTTAGAACTTTGTTATAGTTTTTCCTATCTTTTTTATTATACTTTATACTATTTTTTAGTAGAATTTCTTTTATTTCATTTAGTTTTTTTACTACTAGTTCAAGGTTATTGTATTTTTTTGCTAATTCTATATCTAAAGTGTTATAACCTTTTATATATTTACTATATAGCCTTCCATCTTCATATTTATCTAGAATTTCAAAATCATATTTATTTAGTTCTTCTAAATTTTGCGCTATTTTCTTAATATTTGCAACTGCTTCTTGTGTTCCATGTTTTTTTTCTACTATATCATCTTTTATTATTGTAATTAGACTATATTGTGGTTTTCTATAATTATTAAATGATATATATTTTATGCTTGTATCAATTGGAACTTTTGATATTTCTAATAAATATGAGTTAGATAATTTTATAAATAATTCTCTATCATATTTTGATATATTTTTTAGCAAATTAATTTCATTTGCAATTATTACATCATCTTCTCCATAATCTAAAAAGTATCTATCTATTTTGTCATAAAAACTTTCTAATTCTTGTGACAAAATGATATCTGCTCTTTTCCAATTCGGAAATGGCATATATGTATTTATATATTTATATCCTTTATTTCTTAATATATTTTGGATAGCCTCTTTTCCTAAATTTCCTTCTATTTGCTCTAATGGAGATATTCTAGTTTCATATTTGTATGTTACAAATTTAGATATTCCATATTCATTATCAAAACTAAGTAAAATAATACCTGTTTCTTTTAAAAAACTAGATATTTTTCTAATCTCAGTTTCATATATTTTAGATTTTAAAATAATGATATAATCATATTCATTTGTATAGTTACATTCATCGTTATATTTTTCTACATTTTTATATTTACTCTTTAAATACTCATATGCTAAACTTTTTTTTTCTCCACAAAATAATATTTTAGAATTGTCTTTAAACTCATACCATGCTATGATATTTGTTTCTAAATCTTTTAGGTTATTTCCTTTCATATATCAATTACCTTTCATTCTATTTTATCTTTTTTGTTTCTATAGTGCAATTAGCTTTTTGTTTTGAAAAATTTATATTAGAATACATATCTCCTTTTTCTAATACTCTTTTCCATTTATTTTTAAAGTTGTTTGCTTCTTTTTCAAATCTTACATTTTTCTCTTTAGTTATTTCATATCCTCTGGTTTTAGATTCATAA
Organism: uncultured Clostridiaceae bacterium; assembly: GCA_950096965.1. Taxonomy (GTDB): domain Bacteria; phylum Bacillota; class Clostridia; order TANB77; family CAG-508; genus UMGS1663. The sequence continues at coordinate 1,483 of CATNCV010000035.1, forward strand.
TGAATTAATTCTATATATGGGTTATATACTATAAGATATCCTTTTTCTCTTAGTTTTAAACAAAAGTCCACATCATTATATGATATTTTAAAATTTTCTTCATCCATATATCCTACTTCTTCATAAACACTTTTTTTAGAAAATAGGCACGCTCCTGTAACTGCTGTTACATTCCTTGTTGTACATTCTCTTCCAAAATATGCATGTACACCTTTTGGTGTTTTTATAAAAAGATTATTGGCTAAGCCTAATATTCCTATTTCTATACCTGCATGTTGAATACTTTTATCTTTATAATATAATCTTGCCCCTACTGCTCCTACATCTTCTCTTTGAGCAAAGCCTATAAACTTTTCTAACCAGTTTGGTGTTAATAGCTTTGTATCACTATTTAACTGAAGTACAAAGTCTCCATCACAATTCTTTACACCATAATTTATTATTTTTGAGTAATTAAATCCTTTTTCTGGGTAGTATATTACTTTTACTTTTTTATTTTGTTCTATTTGCTTATAATATTCAAATATTTCTTTTTTTTCACTATTATTTTCTATTATTATAATTTCATAGTTTTGGTATGTAGTTAATTGCAAAATAGAATTCACGCAATTTCTAAGTAAACTTATGCTATCTTTATTCGGTATTAATATTGAAACTTTTGGGTTTTCTTCTACTTTGTATTCTACTTCATATACACCATGCATGTCTCCACCATGATTTACTTTTGCCTTTAGCTTTTGTCTTTCTAAATGATCTTTTATTGCTCTTATTCCTGCTTCATATGCATATGGCTTTGCATCAGAAATCATTGCTGTTGAGTTTTGGTGTACTCGCCAATGATATAATATTTTAGGTATATGCAGTATTTTATTTGTATTTTCTACTGCTCTTAATATAATATCGTAGTCTTGTGCACCATTATATTTATCTTTAAAACCTTGTATTTTATCCATTAGCTCTTTTTTAAATACTGATAAGTGCGTAATATAGTTATTTGAACGTAATGTATCTATAGCAAAATCTGGCTTAAAATGTGGATCAAACCTTCTATTATCTTTTCCTGTTATTTTGTCTTCGTCTGTGTATATAAATTCAATTTCGCTATTTTCATTTATTGCTTTAGTAAGTTCATATAGGCAAAAAACTGGTAATAAGTCATCGTGGTCAAGTAGTGCTATATATTCCCCTGTTGCCATTTCTAGTGCTGAATTTGTGTTTCCAGCAATTCCTTTATTTTCATTTAAGAATTTGTATTTTATTCTATAGTCTTTTTTTACAATTTCTTTGATCTCATCATTTTCTTCTTTACTTCCATCTGCTAAGCATAATTCCCAATTTTTATAAGTTTGGTTTATAAGGCAATTTACTAATTCTTCAAAATAGCGGATAGGAGTATTATACATTGGAACTATAAAACTAAATTTAGGCGCTACTTCAAATTTCTCTTGTTTTTGTTTTTCAAGTTCTTCTATAGTTGGTTCATTATTTTTTATCCATATATTATAAGAATGAGTATTATCTTTTTTTAATATTTTGTTTAAAATATGTTTATTTGCTTTTTTTACTGTATTTTTGAAACCATTTTGTTTTAAATTTAAATTTACTATAGTTATAATGCTTTTTATCTTCAACACTTACTTCTCCTTTTTAGTTTATAATTCACAATTTTATTTTAAATTTATAATGAAATCTCCATCCTTAGCAATATAGTTTTCTTCCACATTTAATTCTCTTATCCATTTTCTTGTTTCTAGTGTTTTCCAAGGCCCTGAATCTTTTCCGCTTCCAATGTTATTATCCCATAGCCACTGTGGTGTGGGCCATAGACATATTCTAGGCTCTACTACTTCATATAATTCTTTAGTAGCCCCCTGCTGTCCATGGTGAGACATTTGAACTATATCACTTTTTAAGTTTTCCTTTTGAGTTTCTAATAACTTTTGGCTAGATTTTTCCCCTGTATCTCCAAGTATTAATAGTGTTTCTTTTCCTGTGTCAAATTTTATTACCATGCTTTGCTCATTTCCTGGGTTTTCTATTAATTCTGGATTTCGTATTCCTAATATTTTGGCTTCTATATTATCTATTTTTATTTTCTCATTTAATTTAGGTGCATGCACATTTCTATTTATCTTTTGAGAATTAATTATTTCTATAAGCTTTTGAGTAAATTCTGCTCTATCAGGTTCATTTTTTTCATACCATTCATATTCATTTAAAGAAATATATATATTATTTATTTTTACATCTGTGTTATTTGCAATTTCGATAAATGCTCCTGCATGATCATCGTGTGCATGTGTTATAAACCAATAGTCTACCTTTTTATTGTATTTATTAATATATTTCATTAAATTTTCTGCATCATTAGTTGTGCCACCATCTATTATAATTGTTTTTCCTTTTTTTGTTTTTATTATATATCCCATCATTTGCCTTGAAGTTTGTGGTGATAGTCCGATCAGTTGTGTCTGCTCATCGCTAGCTATTTTGCTTAAATCTATAATAGTTATGATAAAAACTACAAATAACATTATGGTAATAAAAATATTTCTACTTAGCTTATTTTTCATTTTTGTTCCTTTCTATTTCTTCTATTTTTTTAATAGAAAAAAATAGAAGTCCACCACCATAAGTTTTAATATTTTATATCTTTTGCTCACAGAGTGTTATATATTTAATTTTCTTTTAAAATATTTATTTTAGTATCTAAACTAATCATACCCACACAATCTTTATTTGATATAACTTCTACTAGTAAAGCTTCGTATTTTCTGTTTAGTACTTCTAGTTCTCCTTTTGCATTTATATAAGTACAGCTAAATGATATTGTATATTGTCCTGGTGCTATTGGAAGTTTTTGTTTAAATTCTGCTATTACTATATCACCTTTTGTAAATTTTCCAGGATATATCTTTTCTATCATTGAATTTGTTCCTGCAATTTCTATTCCATTAAAGTTTTTTATTGTCATTGTGAATATTGGGTTATCTACTTCTTTGTTGAATTTTATTTTAGATTTTAAACAAACCGTTTTTGAATTATCCACTGCATTTAAGTAGTTTCCTTCTTCATCAAATATTCCATAGTCTATAACTTCTGCATCTTTATTTCCATATTCTATTAAATTTGGATTTTGATTAAAGTTACTTTTCCAAGTATTTTTGTCTTCTTTTTCATTTTCTTTTTTAGTTGGCTTTTCCTTTTTATCTTTATTTGAATTTGGATTTTTATAGTTTCCTGTTATTATTTTTTTGTATAGTTCTACCCCTTCTTTAACATCTCCATCATATGTTTTCTTTCCGTGATTGTAATATTATAGCTCTTGTACAATTTTTTAGTACGTCTGATACATTATGTGTAACAAAAAGTATTGTTTTTCCTCTTTTTTTAAATTCTTCAAACTTTTTAAAACATTTTAATTGGAATGCCATATCTCCTACTGATAAAACTTCGTCTACTATTAAAATATCTGGATCTACATTTATTGCACATGCAAATGCTAAACGAGCAAACATTCCTGATGAATATGTTTTTACTGGTTGATATAAATGCTCTCCTATATCTGCAAAGTCTATTATTTCTTGTTTTTTGCTTTCTATTTCTTCTTTTGAAAGTCCCATTACTTGTGCATGTTGATATATATTCTCTTCTCCTGTAAGTTCCATGTTAAAGGCTGTTCCTAGTTCTAATAGTGAACTTATTTTTCCATTTATTTTTAGATTTCCGTAAAGTAGGAACTGTAACACCTGTTATTATTTTTAAAAGTGTTGATTTTCCTGCTCCGTTTCTTCCTAGTATTCCTAATATCTCACCTTTTTTTACTTCTAAATTTAATCCTTCTAGTGCATTAAAGTTTGTATGGTTATTATATTTTGGAATTATCATTTCTAATAGTCTTGACTTTTTTCCTTTATACATTTTATAACTTTTAGTTAAGTTTTCAATTTCTATAATATTTTCCATTTTTACCTTCTTTTCTATTTTGTTTGATGTTCTAACTATATAACAGTAATTCTATATGTGGGCTCATTTCTTTCGGGATAAGATATGTCCTGCGCAGGGTGTTTCTATTATTAGAGTACATCTGCGAAATCTTTTTTGTTTCTTTTGAATATATTGTTTCCCCATATAAATAAAACAATTGTTATTGTCCAAAATATTATTGTATATATTCCATTACTACCTGTTATTATATTTGTCTCATTTATGAATACTTGTCTCATTCCTGTTACTAAATAGGTAAATGGCATACATTGTATTAGTTTTAATATTGTGTTATGCTCTGTAAGCATACTTAAGTTCCATATGATTGGTGTAAACCAGAAGAATAGTTGCATTGCTATTCCTAATAAATTTGCGAAGTCTGGTATTATTGTTGTTATTGCTGATGTAAACCTTGTAAAGGCTATAACAAAGCAATACATTGCAAATATTATATATATTAGTGTTATTATATTTGGCACATGTTTAAATACTATACAAACTCCTACTGAAACTAGAAATAAAAATATTCCTACAAAGCTTGATGCTACTATTGATATATTTGGTATTACATCTACTGGAAATACTACTTTTTTTACTAAATAACTATATGCTCTTATTGAACCACTTGCACTCATTATCATATCATTTAATGTTTGCCACATTGCCATTGCTGGTATAAACCATACTGCATATGGGTAGTCTCCACTACTTCTAGTTTTTAATATGCTTTCAAATACAATTACATATGTTATCATAAATACAAATGGTTGTAAAAAGCCCCATATTGCTCCTAAACTTGTACTTGCGAATCTATTTTTAAAATCGCTTTTTCCTAATTGCCATACCATTTTTTTGTTTTTCCATAACGTTTTTATATATTCCATTTATAAGCTCCTTTTAAATAATTTTAAGCATTTTTCACTAGGCTAATTGTATATTTATTTTGCTTATTTGTCAAGGTTTTAGCTGCTTTATTTGTAGGTTTATACTATTTTCTCTTGTTCTTATTTTATAGTTGACATATTGCTGTTTTTGTATTATTATATTTACAACTATTAATCATTTTTGAAAGGAGTTGTTCAAATGAAAATTCCATTACCAGAAAATTATTCTTATAAAGATATTGCAGTAGTAAAAGATGGTATTTTATGCATCCATAAATTCTACTTTGAAGATTTAATGTATGACTTAACATATGCATTAAAAGATTCTTCTAAATGCTATTTTTGCGGGGAACCTATTTCTCGGCAAAGGTCTTCTTTAGATCATTTATATCCTAGAGTTTTTGGAGGACCAACAATTCCTAATAATTTAGCTATTTGTTGTTCAAAATGTAATAATACTAAAACTAATATGACCGAAGAACAATTTATTTATTTTTCTTCTATTTTGGATATTGAAAGGCAAAGAGAATTTTATCGGGATATTTCACTGCAAAATCATATTTTCATGAAGTGGTATGGCTCCATCATTTCTAAAGAATGGATTTCTGGGCAGAAAACTGAAAAAATAATTGTTTATTTCATTATAGGTAAAGGTTCTAATGGTAAAAGTTATAAAAAAGTTGAAAAAAATTACAAAAAGTATAGACACATTATTCGGCCAATTATTGTAGATAGAAATTTTAAACTTTTAGATGGATTTAATGTTTTGTTATTTGCTAAAAATAACTCTATTGATACTTTGCCTACTATTATTCTTGAAAACGTAGAACTTGATTAACCTAAAAAACAACCAAAAAGAACCCCTAAAGGACATGTTATTTTTGGGTTCTTTTTTTATTTTAATATTCCTTCTTTAAAGCTTTCTCCGTTTTTTAACTTTTCTAATCCTAATATATCTAATACAGTTGCTGATATATCTGCATAGGTATCTCTTATTCCTACATTTACATCTTCTTTTATTTCTTTTCCATATACAAGCATTGGTATATATTCTCTTGAGTGGTCTGTGCTTGGGGTTGTTGGGTCATTTCCATGGTCACTAGTTATTATTAGCATGTCGGTTTCTTTCATATTTTTCATTATTTCTGGTAGTTTGCTATCAAAGTATTCTAGTGCTTTTGAATAACCTTCTACATCGTTTCTGTGACCATATAACATATCGGTGTCTACTAGGTTTGTGAATATTAGTCCTTCTGTATTTTTCTTTATTTCTTGTATTGTTTTTTCTATTCCATCTTCATTTCCTTGTGTATGGTAGTTGCTTGTTATTCCTCTTAGACTAAATAGATCTTCTATTTTTCCTATTGAGATTACTTCTTTGCCATTTTGACTGATTATATCTAACATTGTTTTTCCAAATGTATCACTTTCAAAGTCTTTTCTGTTATATGTTCTGGTAAAGTTTTTGCTTGTTGTTCCTATGAATGGCCTTGCTATTACTGTTCCTACATTGTATTCTGGTTTATTTAGAATTTGTCTTGCTATTTTGCATATTTTATATAATTCTTGTACTGGTATTATGTCTTCGTGTGCTGCTATTTGGAATACACTGTCTGCTGATGTGTATATTATTGGATAGCCTGTTTTTATGTGCTCTTCTCCATAACGTTTTAGTATTTCTGTTCCTGAGCCCACTTCATTACATAGTATGTCTTTAATTCCTGTTTTTTCTTTAAATTCTTCTATCATTTCTTGTGGAAATGCTTTTGGGTATGTTGTAAATCCTGGGTTTGTAATGTGTCCTGATATTTCCCAATGACCTACTGGGCTGTTTTTTCCTACTGATTTTTCTGCTAATTTTCCATATGAACCTATTGTTTTTTCTTCTTTTTCTGGTATACCTATTCCTTCTATGTTATATAGTCCTAGTTTTTTCATGTTTGGAATTTTAGGCTTACATTTTTCGTATATACCTTTTAGGGTGTTACTTCCTTGGTCTCCATATTTGTTTGCGTCGGGAAGTTCGCCTACTCCAAAGCCGTCTAGTACTATTATTATTGCTCTTTTTATCATTTTTTCCTCCTTTTTTCCACCATTTAGGACAGTTTCCAATCTAGCCAAATTATTTTTATTTGTTACTTATGATTTTCTACATCTTTCTGTAATGTAGACGTTTCCTCTTGGAAAATTTTTCAAATTTCCCAAGGAGGTTGCTTTAGGTATTTTACTTCTTATAGTGTTTCCCTCACCTTGCTTATTTTTCTTATTTTCAATTAATTGGCACCCATTTAGGAAACGTCCACATTGCTACTTTTCTGCCTTGTTTTTGATTTGTGAACTATTGACTAAACTACATTACTTTTTAATCTCTAAGTCATATTCATATACTTGCATTAATTTTATTTCATTTTTAAATTCATTTTCTAATTCATTAATAAAAAAGTCTTTCCTTGAAACTAATTTCGTTTCAAATTTAGATAGATCTATTAATACTTTGCTTCCTATGTCCATTCCTATTGGAAGTGTTTTATTTAGGTTATCATAGAAGATTATGTTTGTGTAAAACATTACTGGCATTTTTTCTTTTATGTTCAGCTTGAATAAATGGACTTTTTCTTTATTTTCACAACCACTTTCTATTTCTTCTTTCGGATTTATATTTAATATTTCAAAAGATTTTTCGTTTAAACTTTCTTCACTACTTAGTTTATAAATAGCTATATCTTCTATATTTTGCATTTTTCCGCATGCTTTCTTTTAATAGCTTTCTGTAATTATCTAGGTTTTCTTTGTATTCTTCTACTGTTGTATCATTATTTACAGCTAAAATATTAAATTTATCTTTTTCAACTTCTCTGTGTTTTACATTGTTTAAAATTTTTATTTTTGTTTTGTCTTGTGCTATATTTCCAAATATATCAAAATCTTTTTCTGCAATTTCTTCTACATTTTCATTATATTCTTTTTTTAGTATTTTTAATCTTTTTTCTATTTGGTTAATATCTTTTTTTAGTATTTTTTCTTTATTTAATATATTAAAAGTTGGTAAGTCATTAAGTAGGGCAAACATTGCATCACATTCATTTTTAGTAAATATTTCCCTTTGCTTTGTATCTACTTTTTTGCCAAACTCTTCTAAGTCTTCTTCATAGTTAAACTCTCTTTTTAAAATATTTTTCTTTTCATTTTCTTTTAGCTCACCTTCATTAAGAAGAGTCACTTCGTCTTTGTTTGTAAACTTCCAAAAGTCAAATATACTCTTTTTATGGCTTTCTATTTCATTTATGTATAAAGTTGCATTTTGTATTTTTCTTTCTAAGTTTTCTTTTCTATTTTCTAATGCTTTTATATCCATTTGCATATTTTTTAGTTTTGTTTCTTCTTTTCTTAATGTTTCACATATTTTTAGCAAGTCTTCTATTGTATAAAAGTCTTTTTCCTCTATTTTCTCTACTGAACCTATTTCTATACTTTTTTCTTCACTCTCTGGTATTTGTTTCATTTCTTTTAATTTATTTGTTTTGTTATCTTTTTTAAAGAAATATTTAACTCTTCCAAAAAAGCTTTTTTTACATTCTAAGAAATTTGTTATTTGTTTTTCCTTTAGTAAATATTCTTCTTTTTGTTTTTTTAGTGTCTCTTTTAGTAGTTCTAACCTTTCAGCATTTAAGATATTTTCACTAAATACCTTATTCATTCTTTCTTGTTTAACTTGTACTTCTTGTCTTATAAATTCTGGCAAATTTTCATATGTTATTTTTTTTAAATTATAACAAAAATCTAAACTTCCTGTTTCATTTATTATTGTTTTAAAGTTATATTCTGTTCCATCTGTTGATTGTAAAATGAAAAGTGCTTTTAATAACTTAAATTGCTCACTTGCTTTTTCTTTATTCTCTAATGTTATTTTATACATACTTTTCACTTTTTCATATACTACTGTTTTTCCTAATATTTCTATGCTTTGCTCGCCATTTTCTTTATACACTTCATATATACTTGGCCATTCTTTTGTGAAAAACCATAAATAATTTTCTAAATCTGCTATTTCACTTTTCTTTAAATTCTTATTTGAGTATTCCATATGAGTTATAGGAACATATATTTTTTCGTTCTTTTTTGACTTTTGCATTGCTATTTTTTTCTTTATTAAATAGAATAAAGCTTCTGAATTATTTTCATTACTAGAAAATAACATGAAATATTTATTTTCTATTTCAGAATAATATATTTGCCATATATAATTATCCTTATATTTTATTTCATATGGCATGTTTTTACATAGAATTTTTTGCTCTTGCTCTATACTTTTTAGTTTTTCTATGTCTAATTTCCTTATCATATTTAGGAAAGTAGTATATTGTTCTAATGTTTCTTCACTTTCTGATTTTAAGTAAAATGCAAGTGGCAATGCTCTTTTTAGCTTTTGATTTAAGTCATCTAGCCTATCTAAAGGTGTTATTAATATTTCTATGTCTTTTATATTTACATATTTATATACCTTATAATTATTATCTTCATATGTTTTCAATGGTTTATATTTTACTTTTTCTATATTTAGTAAGCTATTTGGTATATTTTCTAAATCTAACCCTATGCTTTTTAATTTACTTTTTATTGTTTTATTATCTTCTTTCGTATCTTTTAGCACTTTTGCTTCCCCCTAATGTTTTTTATTTAGTATATCACATATGTTTTTTATGGGCAATAAAAATTTTAAAGGAGCTAATTTTTTATTCTATTCTAGGAAAGTACTCTATTTCAAGTTATAGAGTAGCGTGGCTAAATCACTTTCTTGTCGCTACAACTATTCTATCATTTCCAGCTAAATCTTTTTTTGAATATATTTCTTTGTATTTCCCAGTGTTATTTAATAATTTTATTACCTCTTCCTTTTGATCATATCCTATTTCCATACACAAATAACCTTCATTATTTAAAAATTTGTAAGCTTCATTTGCTAATATTTTATAAAAGCTTAATCCGTCTTTTCCTCCATCTAATGCTAGTATAGGTTCTTTTTGTACATTTTTAGATAAAGTTTCTATTACACTTGTTTGTATGTATGGTGGGTTTGAAACTATAACATCATATTTATCAGTTATACTTTCAAACATATTTGATTCTACAAATTCTACTTTACTTAGGCTTATATACTTTTCACTATTTTTTTTAGCTATTTGAAGTGCATCTGTGCTTATATCTGACATTGTTATATGTGCATTTTCTATATTTTTACTAATTGCTATTCCTATAGCACCACTTCCTGCGCATATATCTAGTATTTGTATATCTTCTTTTTTTTGCTTTGCAATATTTATTACTTCTTCTACTAAAATTTCTGTATCTGGCTGTGGTATTAGTACATTTTCATCTACATAGAATTCTAAGTTCATAAATTCTTGTTTATTTGTTATGTACTGAATTGGCATTCCTTGTATAATTTCTATTAATGCTAAATAATACCTTGTTTTTTCTCGCTCATCTATTTCTTTTTCTTCATTTATTACAATTTGCATTCTATCCATTTTCAAAATATATTCTGCTAGTGTTTTTGCTATTATAGTACTATCTTGTATTTCATTTTCTACTAATAGTTTTTTTCCATAATTAATTAGTTCTTTTATTTTCATTTTATACACCTCATAAAAATTTTACTATATTTGTATTTAAATATCAAGAAAAAATCTCTTAAGAGCCTTTCCTTAAGAGATTAAAATATTATAAAAAAATCCCCCACTATAAGCCGCAAGATGATTGGATTTTTAATACCTGTTTGCACAGGTGGGTGTCGTGTTGAAAGCTTATGGGTTTCTTACATAAATGCAAGCATACACGCGGGCTTTCAAAGCCGGACTCCCTTTTATTATTTGTTGGTAATAAAATTCCAGTCTACACGTACCGAGCAGGGATATTTAATATTTAGTTATCTTTTATAGTTATATATTAACATATAAAATGCTAAGTTTCAATATATTTTATATTACATTTTCATTACATTTTATATTATATTTCTTTTTCGATTATATCTCTTTTTAAGATGTTCTCTTTTATTGTTCCTATTCCTATATATTTTTCTTTATTATATATATTATATACTCCATTTTGTTTTTTAGTATATATTTTTACTCCATTTAAAAATTTTTGTTGTGTTTCATTGTTTAGTTCAATTTTTTCTTTATCTTCAAATAGTCTTTTCATTGTTATTATATTCTTTTTTATAAATTCTATGTCATTTTCTTCTATTTGATTTATTGTTATTGCATCTTCTATTCTAAATCTTCCTACTTTTATTCTATTTAGTTCTTTCATATATCCTACTGTATCTAGCCTTTGTGCAATATCTTCACATAAACTTCTTATATATGTACCTTTTGAGCATGATACTTTAAAGTATATTTCATTTTCCTTTTTATTAATATCTATTAGTTCTATATTATATATTGTTATTTTTCTTGGTGCTATTTCAATCTCTTCACCGTTTTCTTGCATATTCATATAGTTTTTTTCCATTTACTTTTATTGCTGAATACATTGGTGGTGTTTGTTCTTGCTCTCCTATAAAACTTTGTAATACTTCATCTACATTTGATAAATTTCCTACTTGTTTTTCTTCTATTTTCTTTCCTTCTGAGTCTGCTGTATCAGTTTTTATTCCCAGTTTTAAGGTAACTTCATATTCCTTATCATGCTCTATTAGGTATTTTGAAAGTTTCGTTCCTTCGTTTAAAAGAAGTGGCAATACCCCTGTCGCATTAGGATCTAATGTTCCTGTATGTCCCACTTTTTTTATGTTTAATATCTTTTTTACTTTTGCTACTACATCATGTGATGTGTAGCCTTTTGGTTTGTTTATTATTATTATTCCGTTCATTATTCTCCTATTTTAGTTGCATTTTTATTTGATTAATTATCTTTTCCTTTGCTTGCTCTATTGGCATCGTTACTGTGCAACCAGCTGCGTGTTTGTGTCCGCCTCCACCAAAAATTAAGCATACATCTGATACATTTACATATTCGTTTGAACGTAATGATACTTTATACCCTTTTTCTGTCTCTCTTATAAATATTGATACTTCTACTCCTTCTATACATCTTCCTTCATCTACTATTCCTTCATGGTCATCTGATGTAGCTTCTATTTCTTCTATATCTTGTTTTGTTATGTATGTGAATGAAATTTTCCCTTCTTCCAAAAACTCCATTCTATCTATTGCTCTTTTTCTTAGTTCGAAGTTTGCTCTTGTTTTTGTATTCATTGCTTTTTTATATATTTCTGAAACATTTATTCCTGATTTTAAAAGTCTTGCTGCAAATTCAAATGTTTCTGGTCTTGTTGACACATATTGAAAGCCACCTGTATCTGTTATTATTCCTGTTAATATACATTTTCCTATTTCGTTTGTTATTTCTATTCCGAAATATTCAAATATTGTTAATAATATTTGTGTACATGCTGGTGAATCTGGATTTACGTAGTTTAGGTCTCCATACATAGTGTTTGTACTATGATGGTCTATTACTATTTTTGTTTTTGCTTCTTCAAAATAATTTGACCAGCCATTTAACATTTTTATTGTGGCACTGTCTAATGCTATTGCTAAATCATAGTTTTCTTCTCTTCCTTCTTTTTTTACTTTGTCTACATTTGGTAAAAATGTATATGTTCGTGGATATTCTGGTATTATTACATCTACATTTTCTTTTCCCATTTGTTTTAGTGCTTCATACATTGCTAAACTACTTCCTACCGCATCTCCATCTGGATTTTCGTGGGTTAGAAGTACTATTGATTTGGCTTTTTTAATTTTTTCTAATATATTATCTAATGTCATTTTAGATCTCCTTTTGGATATCAGAAGTCAGAGATCAGAAGTCGGATTTTTAGGGTAAATTCTTTCAAGTATTTCTTACCGATTAATTCTCTACAATTCTATTATCTGACCTCTGTTTTCTGACTTCTGACTTCTATTTATTTAAATCTTTTAATATTGAGTCTATTTTCATTCCGTATTCCATTGAGTCATCTTCTTCAAATACTAGTTCTGGTGTTATTCTTAGGTTTATTTTTTTTGCTATACTGCTTCTTATATATCCTGATGATTTTTTTAGTGCTTCTAAAGTTTTTTCGTTGCTTTTTGAGTTTAGCATGCTTACATATACTTTTGCATATTTTAGGTCTGGTGTTATTTTTACTTTTGTTACACTAATCAATCCAGTTGCATCAGGATTTTTAAGTTCAAAAGAAATAATGTTACTTATCTCTTTTTTTAGTTCTTCATTTATCCTATTTAATCTGTTTTCGTTTGTTGGCATTTTGTTTCTCCTTTCAAAATTTTAAGGGCAAATTAACCTTAAGTTTTTATCCTTAGTATTTTAGTTAAAAAGTTCTGAAATACTAGGGATAAAAACTGCTTCGTCTTAGTATTCTATATGTTGTTATTTTATTCTTCTTTCCCAATTGGGGACAGTCCCTCTTGGGACATCTTCGATTACCCAAGGGGGTGCTTTTAGTTTTTTACTTCTTTTAGTATTCTACTCTTGTAACTTTATTTCTTGATTTCCGATTGGGTACATTTGTTGTTTTACCTACATTATTTTTGTTTTGCATTTATTTTTATTTTCTATCTTGTTTTTATTTCCCAATCTAGTTTTTCTGCACCCATTCAGGGACAGTCCCCAATTGTAGTGACTTCCTCTTTCTTTTTATCTTTTTACTTCTTCCATTACGTATACTTCTATGATGTCTCCTTCTTTTAGATCGTTGTAGTTTTCTATTTGCATTCCACATTCATAGCCTTTTGCTACTTCTTTTACGTCGTCTTTGAAACGTTTTAGTGATATTAGTTTTCCTTCGTGTATTACTACGTTTTCACGTAGTACTCTTACTCCTGCATTTCTTTCTATTTTTCCTTCTAGTACATATGCTCCTGCTATTGTTCCTACATTTGATACTTTAAATGTTTGTCTTACTTCTACATTTCCTATTACTTTTTCTTCATATATTGGGTCTAACATTCCTTTCATTGCAGCTTTTACGTCATCTATTGCTTGGTATATTACTGAGTATTGTTTTATTTCTATTTCTTCTCTTTCTGCTAATGCTTTTGCTGTTGGTACTGGGCGCACATTGAATGCTATTATTATGGCATTTGCTACTTTTGCTAAATTTACATCACTTTCATTTACTGCTCCTGCTGCACTGTGAATTACTCTTACATTTACTTCTTCATCTGATTGTTTTTCTAATGATTGTTTTAGAGCTTCTGCACTTCCTTGTACATCTGCTTTTACTATAATATTTAAGTGTTTTAAGTTTCCTTGTTCCATTTGTGTAAATAAGTTATCTAGTGTTACTTTTTGCATATTGTTTATTGATTTTTCTCTTGCTTGACGTTTTCTTCTTTCTATTAGGTGTTTTGCCATTTTTTCGTCTTTTACTTCATAGAATATGTCACCAGATTCTGGTACTTCTGTTAGTCCCATTATTTCTACTGGGGTTGATGCTGTTGCTGATTTTACTTTTTGTCCTTTATCATTTTTCATTGCTCTTATTCTTCCTATTGCTGATCCCACTACTATTGTATCTCCAACATCTAAGCTTCCTCTTTGTACTAACATTGATGCTACTGGTCCTTTTGTTTTGTCAAGTCTTGCTTCTATTACAACACCTTTTGCTTGTTTTTTAGGGTTTGTTTTTAATTCTAGTACATCTGCTTGTAATAATACCATATCTAATAATTCATTGATGTTCATACGTTTTTTTGCTGATATTGGCACATATATTGTGTCTCCACCCCATTCTTCTGGTACTAATTCGTATTTCATTAATTCTTGTTTTACTTTATCAACATTTGCTTCTGGTAAGTCTATTTTGTTTACAGCTACTATAATTGGTATTTCTGCGGCTTTTGCATGGTTTATTGCTTCTACTGTTTGAGGCATTACTCCATCATTTGCTGCTACTACTAATATTGCTATATCTGTTATTTGTGCTCCCCTTGCCCTCATACTTGTAAATGCTTCATGCCCTGGTGTATCTAAGAATGTTATTTCTCTACTATTTACTGTTACTTGGTATGCTCCTATGCCCTGCGTTATTCCTCCTGCTTCTCCCTCTATTACATTTGTTTCTCTAATAGCATCTAATAATGATGTTTTTCCATGGTCTACGTGTCCCATTACTACTACTACTGGTGGTCTTTCTTGTAATTCGTCTTTATTGTCTTCTGATTCATCAAATAGTATATCTTCTTCTTTTACTTCTTGCTTTTTGATTGCTGTTACTCCAAATTCTTCTGCTACTAAAAATGCTGTATCAAAGTCTACATCATTATTTATTGTTGCCATTATTCCAAATCCAAATAACTTTTTAATAATTTCTGCTGATGTTTTCTTTAGCTCTGTTGCTAGGTCTTTTACAGTTATTGTTTCTGGTATAGATATCTCTGTTAGTTTAAATATTTTTTGTTTTCTTTCTTCTTCATTTTTACTTGCCTTTTTCTTATTTCTTTTTCCTCTTGCTGTTGTTAAATCATAATAATCTAACATTCCACCTTCTTGATCATGGAACATATTTGATAGACTATTTACTTGTTTTAAATCTTTTAGTTTTCCTCCATCAAATTCTTCTACTGAAAATCTTGAACCTTTTTTATTTTTATTTTGCTTTTTATTTGCTCTTTCTTCTTGTCTTTCATTTTTTGCTTTGTCAATTGCCTTTGAACTAAAATCTCTTACATTCTCTTTTTCTACAATATCTGCTTGCATTATATCTTTTATGTTTTTGTCTATTCCTCTTTCGTCTAAAGGTCTTCTTTCTCTATTAAAGTTATTTTTTTGCCCATTGTTCCTATAATTTCCATTATTTCTATCTTGGAAACCATTTCCATTATTTCTATTTTTGAAATTAGGTCTTTCATTTCTATTTTGGTAATTTGGCTTATCATTTCTGTTTTGGAAGTTTGACCTTTCATTTCTATTTTGGTAGTTTGGTCTTTCGTTTCTGTTTTGGAAATTAGGTCTTTCACTTCTATTTTGGAAATTATTATTATTCTCTCTTATTGGTCCATTATTATTCATATTTGTATTATTACTTTTTACATTGTTTGTAACCTTTTTATCTATTTTTTCTTCCTTTAATGTTTCTTTATTTTCTTGCATATTTTCTTCTTTCTTTTCTACCTTTTCTACTTTCTCTTCTTTTTCTATCTTTTCTTCTTTTTTTCCTATACCAAATAACTCACTTACAGTCATTGGTTTTGTTGGTTTATTTCTATATACAATATTATAGTCTGCATTTTTATTTCTTTCTACAAAACCTACTTGCTTATTTCTTTGTTCTATTTGTTTACTCTTACTTTCCTTTTTCTCTTCATCTGTTATTATAATTTCCCTTCTTATAATAACTGGTGAACTTTGTTTCTTTTCTTCTTTCTTAGTTTTATTTTCTTCTCTTTTTCCTATCTTGTCTTTTATTTTATTTATTTCATTCTCTTCTATTGAGCTCATATGTGTTTTCACTTCTATTCCTAGCTCTTTAGCTTTTGCCATTATTTCTTTACTGGTTAAGTTTAACTGTTTAGCTAATTCATATATTTTCATCTTACCCAATAATTTCACCCCCATCAATTATTTTTAATATCTCATTTGCAAAATTTATATCATTTATAGATATCACTGCTTTGTTTTCTTTACCAATACTTTTACTTAAAGTTTCTATTGTTTCATATATTCTTATTTTTACATTACATTCATTTGCTTTTTTTTCTATATTTCTTTTTGTTCTTTCTGATGCATCAAACGCAACTATTACTAGTTTTGATTTTTTTCTAATTATAGTGTCTATTACACTTTCTGTTCCGAATGATATTTTTCCAGCTCTCGTAGCTAGACCTAGCATTCGCAATGCTTTATTTGATTCCATTTTAACTCCTTCTTTAGAGTTCAGAGGTCAGAAATCGGAGGACGAATTTTAGGGTAATTTCTTGAAGAGCAGGTCGCCAATGTCAGCTACATTCTTACTTTCGAGTTTCTGATTTCTGTCTTTTGACTTCTATTTTATTGTTTGTCTTAATTCATTATATATATCTTCACTTATTTTAGTTTCAAAGTTTCTTTCTAGTCGTTTTGTTTTTA
>CATNCV010000036.1 GCA_950096965.1 uncultured Clostridiaceae bacterium
TGCTTTTCTCCGCTGCAGTGTTCAAGCTTGCCGCCGCCGGCATCGACCGCGACTATAAGGCTGCAGGTCTTTACGACCTGCGTCTGCGACTGAGCCGCATCGCCCCCATCGTGCATATAAACGAATTTGCGAGGTGAAATAAGTGATATTAAAAGCAATTAAACTAAAAAAAATATATATTATTGTAATAGTAATTAGTTTGTTATTGATTACTATTTCTGTTGTAAGTTTAAAGAAATTTGCGAAAACAGTAGAAACTGAAGCAGACGCAGTAGAAGAAAATGATGAAAAGAAATATATTAAATGGGTAGACTATAATGTACCATTAGAAGTTATGGAAAAAACAGCAAAACTTGACATCAATTCACACAATAAAGATGAGAATGTGAAATTGAATTGGATAGAACTTATTTCATGTTTAGCTACTAAATATGGTGGTAATTTCAAATCTTTTAAACAATCAGATTTAGATAGTATAGTAGAAAAGTTAAAACAAGGTGAAAAAATTGAAAATATTGTTAATAATCATAAACTATATGATTATTATATAGAAGCATATACAGCAATATTAGATGAATTTATAGGGGAATATGAAATAGAAGAATATGAAAATAACGAAAAAGTTTTTAAAAAGAAATATGGGATAAAGGCATTTCTGCCAATTGCAAAAAATTATGGCTTTAGCCATTATGATGATTTCGGAAATAGTAGGTCATATGGATATAAAAGAATTCACTTAGGTAATGATTTAATGGGGCAAATAGGAACGCCAATTGTAGCAGTGGAAAGTGGAATAGTAGAGGCATGTCGGTTGGAATCAATATGGTGGTTGGAGGGTAGGAATAAGAAGCTTTGATGGAAAGAGATATTATTACTATGCACATTTAAGAAAAGACCATCCATATGCAAAAGATATGTGTGAAGGAAAAGTTGTTAAAGCAGGAGATGTAATAGGATATTTAGGAATGACAGGATATTCTGCAAAAGAAAATGTAAATAATATAAATGTTCCACACCTTCATTTTGGAATGCAGTTAATTTTTGATGAATCGCAAAAAGAAGGAGTGAATCAAATTTGGATAGATGTGTATCAAATAATTAATTTTTTGAAGAAGAATAAGTCAGAAGTATATAAAGCATATGCAGATACTAAAGATTATAAAAGGGTTTATGATATTATAGATAAAGTTCAGCAAGAATAAATTATGTTAGTATTTGAAATAATACATATAGTGTACAGTTTTTTGTTTTGTACAATATATGTATTATTAAAAAATGTAAAAAAGTAAAAGTTTAATAAATAGTATTATTTGCAACTTTTGATTAAATTTCCTTATTATTCCATTTGCGCCACTATTTTCTTTTGTGTTTCTCAATTGTTGTATAGTTGTACTTTATGTGAATTTGTGTTATAATATATTTAGTATTTGTGTGTACAGCGAATTACAATAAATGTACTAAGTTGGAAATTGTTACTGATAATCCAATAACAACCCAAAAAAGGCTAGGAGGTATTTTTATGAAAGACTCAAAGGACATTTTTTCTACTGGATTCATTATCCATCTACTGAGCCACAAGACTGCTGGTGGGAAACCGATATTGAATGTATCAGCAAAAATCGGAAAAATGTAGAAGATGCGTGGAAGAAGGAAGAGAACGAATACGAGGAAGAACTTTCCAAGAGGGATAATAGAATCGATATGTTTGAGAGTGAGCTCATGATCACCAGTTCCAAGGTCTGGATCATTTTTAGCTATGATGCAGAAGATCCTAATTGGTCTAAAATCAAATTCCTTGGGAAGACTCGTGAAGAGTGCCTTGAATGGTGGAGCAAAAACTGGACTGATTATATCGAATATGATCCTGAAGAAGATGAAGAAGTACCTGAATTCCATGGACGTTATGGAAGTGCAAAATATGGTCTTATAATTAAAGAGATGGAAATTTCATAACGCCGAATAACTCCAAAATGAGCCTAAAGAATCCCCTTGTGGGGATTCTTTAACTTTGGTAATAATGGATTTCAGCAAAAGCAATTTCAACAAGATTAGGACATAGCAATATAAGTATAACAATGGACTTATACTCACATATATATGAGGCAACTAATAAAGAACTAGCCAATAATTTTGATATATTTTTAAAAACAAGTTAATAAATTAGATTAGCAAAAGATTAGCAAAAATGGAAATAATAAAGAAAAAAAGAGAGTAAGAAAATTGCTATTTCCTTACTCTCCCATGGTGCAGATGGCCGGAATCGAACCGGCACGGTTTATTCAACCGCAGGATTTTAAGAATTTAACGCACCTCATCTTTTACCATTAAATAACGTCAATTAATCTCTTTTGATAACTAACCTTTTTAGCTTTTCTGTAAGAGATTATAGCACAAGTATTGTTAAATATGCAAGAAAAAGCAAAAAACTTCTTTTCTAAAATTTTGAATTAAGTGTTAGAACTATGTTAGAACTTTTGATAGAATAACAGTCTAACCTATCATTGATATTACAATTATATTAGTTGAAGAATTTATAGAAATATGATAAAATCCATTTCAAGAAAGAAAGGGATAAAATGGATTTTTTGATTGGACTAATAGAAAAAATAATTAATTATATTAAGAATTTATCAACTGAACAAATAGCATTAATATCAATTTTTGTTACATTTATAATTTATGTTCTAGGAAAACAAAATGAACTAAAGTTAAAAAAACATGAATTGAGAAAAGAAAATTATATTAAGTTTATAAAGACTTTACAAACCTTCACTGCAAAATTTCAAACTAATAATAAAGAAATAAAAATGACTCCAAAAGTTGCAGAAGAATGGTTCGATATGGGATCTTCTCTATTATTATATGGATCAAAGAAATTATATAAAAAATATATTTTCTTTAGAAATTTCCAGTCTCCTTTAGTTAAACAATGTAAATATTATGAAGAAAATTTAACTCTATACTTGATAAATGATATGTTAAATCAAATTAGAAAAGAAGTCGGATTAAATATTTTTGAAGGAAATACTGGATATGATTCAATAGCTTTCTTTGTAAATGAAATGTCATACAATCCTATTGCTAAACAAAAATGGATGAAAGATAGATATAAAATATTTATGATTAAATTTGAATTATTTATACTAGATAGAACTAAATTTATTTTTCTAAAAAAACTTTATTACAGCATAATTTCACCAGTAATAGGAATATTAAAAGTTTTATTTAAATATTTAGTAATGATTCCAATTGGAAAGATAATAATTCGATTCTGTCCTAATGTTGCTAAAAAACTTCAAGAAAAATAATAATTATTACTTTTGTATATAAGTTAATTTAATATCTGTATAGAAAAGTCCGTTTGTAGAATAAAAATCTACAAACGGACTTTTTTGTCGTGTAAAGAGAAATGCAACACCTCTTAAAAAGTGTTTGGTGTGATGAGCCGATGCTATAAAGTCCATTCGTATTTGTATAAGCAGTCTAATTATACAAAGTGCGTAAGTGAGATCTTGGAACAAAAACTCACAATAAATTAAAGAGTATTTGGTGGCATATTTGATATGGATTTGTAATTGTAAAAAGTTTGGGCAAGTATGAATAAAGATATTTCTATTATAGAAGTATCAGCAATTATAGTAGTAATATTACTACTTACTAGACTACCTATGAAACGAGGCGAACGACCGACGGTTTCAACTTATATAGGTGTAATAATTCTATTTTTCATAAATGGGATTATTACACCTAATTCACTTTAGCTCTCTCCCTCTGGTTTCTGCTTGGTAGTTGCTAAAGTGAATTGAGTAAGAAAAATTTATTTTTCTTGCTCAAATTTCATAAAAATTGCGATAAGCATTTTTTATGAAATAACCTAAAAATGTGAGTAGCAATTTTTAGGTTTGGGGTGTGGGGTTGCAAAACCCTGCCATACTGACAAACTTGTTTGTCTAGTATGTTAGACATTCAAAGAATATCTTGAGCAAAGAAGGAGGTGCAAGAAGATATGAGCTATGCTATTATAAGAAATGATAAATTAACAAGAGTGGATGCACAGGGATCATACATTCACAATGATAGAAGGTCAAAAGGTCATTCTAATAAAGATATTGATCCTACAAGAACACATCTTAATTTTTGGTGTAAGAAAAACGAACTAACTTATATAAAAGAATTTGATAAAATGAAAAAGAAATATGATTTAAAAGGCACTATTAGAAGTAATAGCAATATCATGTGTGAAATGATGATTACTTCCGATAATGCTTTTTTTAATAAAATTGGTTTAGAAGAAACAAAACGATATTTCAAAGAAAGTTATAAATTTGTATGCAATTATAAAAATCTTGGTGAAAAATATATTGTATCAGCAGCAGTACATTTAGATGAAACTACACCTCACATGCATTTAGTATATATACCAGTAATTCATACAAAAGATAAAGAAGGCAAAGATATTGATAAAATATGTTGTAGAGATTTTTGGAAAGGCAGAGATAGTTACAGACAACTGCAAAATGCTTTTCACAAATATGTAACTTCAAAAGGCTTTGATTTAAAACGAGGATTACCAGTAGAAGAAACTGGAGCAAAACACGAGAAAATAGAAGATTTAAAGAAATTGACTAATTTTGAAAATACTAAAAAAGTATTAGATAATATAAAACTAGAATTACCAGAAACACCAAATATAAATGATATTAAACTCATAAAACTTAATAGAGAAAAAGTAGAAGATGAAATTATTAAGCCTAAAGATGATAAAATTATGGAATTGTATCAAGAAAATCTAAAATTGCATAATGAATTATCAAAACAAGTAAATTTAGTTAATAAGGCAGAAAAATATCAAAAAGAAAGAGATTCCATACTTGCTGATAATACAGAACTTCATAATCAAATAAACAATATTAAAGCAGAATATAAGGAAAAGGAATTTGATATTGAATGGAAATATAAAAGTAAAATCAAAAGTTTAGAAAAGGAAAATAATCATTTGCACAAAATAATAGATAAATTCTGTGAAACTGTTGATAAGTTTATAGTTTGGATTTGTCACAAATTTGGTATTGGAGAATCTAAAGAATTAGTTAAAAAATTTGAAGAAGAAACTCATACTTTTATTGACCCCAAAAAGCAACTTGAATATGAGAGAGAAAAAGAATTAGAATTAGATTTATAAATATGACAAATAAAAAAGAGAAACTTGAAATGTGAATTTATACATCTCAAGTCCTCTCTATAGACTAACATTATTACTATTTTACTACTTTACCAACTTTTGAATCATACTTAAAATTGTAAGTTCTTGGGCCAGACCTTAATGTGACTTTTCTGATATTTGTAGATTTACAAATATCACTTATATAATCTACATGTAAATACATTATATCGAAAAATCCTTTTTCATCGAAGAAAGTCTGTCCGATATAAAAACCTTTATCAGTACGCACAAAGATAGGATGCTTTGTTTTTGATTTAAACCAACATATCTGTCCAACATATTGACCTTTAAAATACAGATATTTTACATCATGAAAATCATAAATAACATAATTCTCATTAATGAAATACATATTCTCTTTCATGTCAAATGGAACTTCAGCCACAATATAGCTGCGAACATTTTGTTCATCATCAAAGTATACAATTCCTGCTTTTCCATTTGCATTATACATCCAAATATTTAACTTGTATTCTTCGTAACTTGGACATATGCTGGAATAATGATCCGCATTTTGTATAAAACATAATTCTGGAAACTTGTCATACTCAGCAGAGAATATAACTTCATCAGATTCTGAAGTCACATACACTTTATTATTCCGATAAGAGATAATCTGTGGAATGTATTTTGCATTACTTTTTTGCATATTAAGAAAAACAGTAGACCCCCATGAATTTTGCAGTCTTTGCCCTTTTACAAAAATATCATATAACGATACATTCTTGTCATGCCAACAAGCAATAGGAAACTCTACTCCAAATCTTTCAAAAATGTGATTAACTGAAACATCTTCATACTCTGTAGGTATAACAAGTACATCATTCAGTTGTAATACATTGTCATCACATTTTTTAGTACCTGCAATATTAGTATACTGCACTATAGAACCTTTTAATTGCATTAAGCCTGTGCCTCTTGAATTTGTTACTTTGAAATTATGGTATCCTGTACTATATTTTAAATCAATATAGGTTACTTCATTTTCCTTTCCGATATTGACAAGCCGATTATGTTTCTTTGACCAATTATCAATCAAAAAACGTTCTTCAGCACTCTCCTCAATCGCAAAGTATTTGTTTAGTTCAATAAAATCAGTCATATTATTTTCCTCCTTAAATTTTCTTGGAGGTTAGAAACCTCCAGATTATTGATTAATACCTTTTGGTTTCAAAAAATTATTACTTCCAAATTATAGCACACTTTTATGTTAAATGCTAGTATTTTTCATAATTTTGTGCCTTATATAAGCAATTTTATTATCATTGCAATTTTCTATATGAGCATTTTCGTTATAGTATTTTCTATAATAAAAATCAAAATTAAGATAACATTTCTAAAAAAATGAATTTTTTTAAATCGTTTGACATATAATAAAAAATATAGTATACTATATTTAACTTAAGTTAAAAAAGTTCGTAGATAGAACCGAGTTAGGTGTGTGGTAGCACTTAACTCATTTTTTATGTAAAAAAAGAAAGTATAGCATTGTGGTAGAGCTATACTTTCTTTTTTCGGCTAGCTAAGCCTCATCTTGCTTTTGGTCATTCAATTTACTATTATTGCTAACAGTATCAGTTTTCTGATTTGTGTCTTTTTGCAATAACATTTCAACCAAACGCCAAATCAAATCTGGGTAGTTCATAGATAAAACCCTCCTTCCCGAAAGATTTCCTTTTGAAAAGGATGGATTTATTATACTTTATTTCTATTTCAAAAACAATGTTTTTTGGGTAATTTCTACAATTAATTATCTTAATCCGCTTTATTTTTATTTCTGCTTTTATATACATTAGCTTGGTTTCTACATTGACTACTATCATATTCAGCTTTAGGGTTTTTAGCATAAAATACTTTGCCACAATGCTTACATATTCTTAATGGATTCTTTTCACTACAAAGCATAAAACCAAAAGACATATCTAATGCTTGTTTTAGTGAATTAGGTTGCCAAGATATTTCTGGAGTATTTCCATACATATTAATTTTGTATGGTATTCCAGAAAAATAATAATCACTTATAGTTTCTCTTGCTTTATATTCATCATAATTATTTACACTACTATTTGATAAATCTACATATTTTTTAAATATTTTATACATTTTTTTTGCATATTCAATTATCCAATCTATTTTTTCACAATAAAAGCTAGAATAAATTAATTGATTGTTAAGTGATGTACGATTTAACATTCTTTGTAAATCTGAATTTGTTTCTATAACTGCTTTACCATTTGTTATTGTATAACTCATTTCATCGTTAGTTGCAAACGGAAAGAATAATTCAAAATAATCTTTTGTTCTCATTGTACAATTTTTATTAATAACATTATTTTCTTTTAATGTTACTTGTTCATTTAATAGAAAATCTGTATTGATTGGTGCTTCAACCATAAAGCCCAATAAACCATATTGCTCTACAAAAAAATATGCACAAGTAAATTTAGTTTGATCATCATCTGCATCCATACATATTCTTCCTATATTAAGAAAATCAACCAATATTGAATCCATTTTACTGAACATATCATATAAATCTCTAATATTTATACTAGCTTCTGGATTTGGTATCATATAATATTCTTTTCCTTTATATCTTCCTTGATAGCCACCATATCTCATATATGAATATGCACTGTTACTTTTAAAATTAAATTCCATTACTTTATTCTCCTTAAATTTTTTCAAAAATTTTATTGTAATATATTGACATATTACATTTATTACTTTATAATGATATAAAATATTAATAGTTGAAATATAATAACATATTACAACAATTAATATAAAATGTCAAGTGCTATCCTTGTATAAAAAATATGTAGACAAAAATTTTACCAAATTGTTTGAAAGGTTGTGATTACTATAGATAACAAGAACTATATACTAGACAAGTATTATAATGAACATGATAAACCAACTGATATTGCAAAAGAATTAAATGTTCACCCATCTTATATCACAAAAATAATTAAAAACGATACAAGATATATTAAAGAGAAAGAATATAGGGCTGAAATAAGTAGAGAAAATCGTAAAATTGCAAAAAGAGACTGGATTAGAAACAAAAGACAAAGTGAATCTGATAAACAATTATATGAATTTGTTAAACAGCAACATATTGAATCAAGTAAAGAATTATCTTATTCTTCTGAAATGAGTGATTTAGCATTTATAAAATGGAATTCAAGTGCTTATCATAGAAATAGCAAAGGTAATTTAGTTATAGATAGAAAGTTAAAAGTTGTATCAGATATTCCTAAATCAATAAATATGAATATTAAAATTCCAACACAGAAATATAAGAAAAAATATTGTTATAGTATTTAATTAGTCCTATTGATGAATAGGTCTTTTTTATTTTAAAGCTTAAAGGAGGTGCTAGATATGGCTAATATGAAAGAAACTTACACTTTAATGTTTACAGATTACCCAGACATTGTAAATCTTACACAAATGAGAAAAATGTTAGGTGGTATTAGTAACACTCTTGCATATCGTATGTTAAGAGAAAAGAAAATTAAAAGCAAAAAAGTTGGCAGAGAATATAAAATTCCTAAAGTTAATGTTATCAAATATGTGATGACAGAACAGTAGGAATTTTTTCATTATCATGGTATAATACACAAAATATCAATGATAAGTTAAATATAAACTGTTACAACGGAAAGGAGAAATATGATAACAGGTAGCTTACAAAAAAAGAAAGGTCTTTATTATGCAGTTTTAAATTTATATGATGACTATGGAAAAAGAAAACCGAAATGGATTCCTACAGGTTATACTATAAAAGGAAACAAGAAAAAGGCTGAAGAAAAATTAGAACAATTTAAAATTGAGTATGAACAAAAGTCAAAAATACAATTAAGAGATCCAAACATATATGATAAATATAAAAACATCCTGTTTTGTGATTATATGTTGGAATGGCTAGAAAAACAAAAAGGAAAAGTTGAACAAACAACCTATATAGGTTATGAACAAGTAATTAAAGGTAGATTATATAAATACTTTAAAGCAAAGAAAATAAAATTAGTTGATTTAAAACCTAAACATATTCAAGATTTCTTTGATTTGCTATTTGCAGAAGGTCTATCTGGAAATACAGTAAAACATTATAGAGCAAATATTAGTAAAGCTTTAAAAAGTGCTGTTATTACAGAAATAATAGATAGTAATCCTGCTACTAAATTGGAATCAATTAAAACTAAAGAATATACAGCAGATTATTATACACAAGATGAATTGCTAAATCTAATGGAAATTATAAAAACTACACCTATTGAATTACCAGTAGTTATTGCTGGTGTATATGGCTTAAGGCGTGAAGAAGTTATTGGGATTAAATGGAATGCTATTGATTTCAAAGCAAAAACATTAACAATTAGACATACTGTAGGTCGTGGTAAAATTGATGGTGTTACACAATTCATTTTCAAAGATAGAGCCAAAAGCGATTCTGGTTATAGAACTTTGCCTTTATTTGATTTTATAGCAGATTTACTAAATTCTTATAAAGATAAGTATGAAGAATATAAAAAGTTTTATGGCAATACTTATTGCAACGATTATAAAGACTATATATGTTTAATGGAAAATGGAGAACTAATGAAACCTGGATATGTAACACAAACTTTTAGTAAAGTATTAGATAGTAATAATCTACGACATATCAGACTACATGATTTAAGACATAGTTGTGGGACTTTATTAATTCAAAATGGTGTACCAGTTAAAGACATACAAATATGGCTAGGTCATTCTAATTTTCAAACTACTTTAAGATATGCACATGCTGATATAGAGAATAAAAGAATATCCGCAAGTGTCATTAGTGATAAACTTGCATTAGATGTAAAAGAAACAAAAAAAGAACAAATTACCGAACTCGCTATTTAGGTAATCTGTCTTAAAAAATACATTTCTAACTATTTATAAAAATTCTAATTTTGGAAAAGTGTTAGAACTTTTGTTAGAACTTTGCACTATTTTTAAAATTAAAACCTCAAGCTTAATCTTACGAAACACTTGAGGTTCTAATGGTGCAGATGGCCGGAATCGAACCGGCACGGTTTATTCAACCGCAGGATTTTAAGTCCTGTGCGTCTGCCAGTTCCGCCACATCTGCATTTGTAACTGGCATTTTGTCTTACGACAAGTGTAATTATAATACGATATACTAATGTTTGTCAATACTTTTTTGCAAAAAAACAAAAAAAGTTGTTAAAGGTAAAATTTTCTATAAATAAATATAAAAAATTAGAAAATAATTATATTAGATAGCAGAGTTAAAAATAAATTAATTATTAAATATGAATTAAACATAAAAAATATATAAATAATATTAAAAAAAAATAGAATAGAATATAGAATAATTTTAGAGTTTGAACTTAAAATAAAATTTAAATTATAAGTAAAGAAAGGAAGCCTAAAAAATTAGTACCAATAATTGTAAAAAATGGCATAGAATGTGATAGTAGTAATTAAAAAAAATTAAAAAAAGTAGTAGTATTTTTAACAATTCCGCCATAGCGGATAAGTTCTGTGTTTAAATGAAATAAAATTTATCTAGACTTTGGTGATGAAAAGATGCATATGGAAATTTTATTAAAACAGGTTAGACAAAATAAAAGTGTAACTTTAAATAAACTATCTGAAAAGAGCGGAATATCAACTACACATATTAATGACATAGAAAATAATATAAAAAGCCCTAGTTTGTTCATTATGGCTAGATTAGCAAAGGCTTTGGATGTAGAAATTACGGAGTTGTATAAAATAAAATGGTAATAGAAAATTTAAATAAAACACTTACAGAAACTATAAAGAAATATGGCATAAATTCTATTGAAGCATATCATATAAGTGTTATGTTGGCCATACAAACGCAAAGTTTATATAACAATAAAAGTCTACAAAATTATTATAATAAAAGTATTAATGCTTTAGTAGAATATTTAAGTATAAACGAAACTAATCCTAATGAAGTCAAATGGAATAGATATGCTGTTGAAAAAGGATATCTATCTTCTGAAAGTATAGGCTACATGTATGGAAATGGTTTTCATATATTATGTAAGAGAATAAGAAAGAAATTAAAAAAATAAATAAAACAGAAAAGCTGTAACAAAATTAATAAAATATTTGAAAAATAACTATAGACTTTTTTATGAAAATGTTCTAAAATGCAAAAAGTAAAATTAGAAATGATAGGAAAATAGTATATGATAATAGAAAGATTAATTTTTAATGTTGTAGCAGTTGCACTGTTTACAGTAATTTTTTTGAAAATGATACATAAAAATGATACAAATTATATATATATATTAGGGATAGAAGCTCTTGGAATTTTAATAGGATTTTTAGGGCTTATTTTTCGTGTTAATTTACCAATAATAATTATAATAATTACATACATAATTTCAATAATATTACCACTTATAATTATTATATTTGAAATGAAAGGAATATATCTATCAGAAATTATTTATATGAACATTGCAAAATATTATTCAAATAGAAATGAGAATAGTAAAGCAAAAGAAATATTAATGAAGATACTTGAAAAATATCCCAATAGCTATTACCTACATAAGCAATTAGCACAAATATGCGAAAAAACAAAAGATATAGATATCGCAATAGATGAATACATAAGAGTATTAGATGCAAATAGAGAAGACTTTGAAACACAACTTAAATTAGGTAAGTTACTAAATGTTCAAGGAAGAAAACAAGAAGGGGCAAAAGTGCTAAAAGAATTATTAAAAATAAAGCCAGATTATTATGAAGCTTCTTGCCTATTAGGAGATATTCTATATGAAGAAGAAAACTATAAAGAAGCAGTAAACGTATATTTACAAGCACTAAATTATAACCCAGATAAATATGAACTATATTATAACTTAGGAATGTTATATACAAAACTAAATGATTTTCAAAGTGCAAAAGAATATTATGAAAAAGCATCACAGCTTAATTCATTATTGTATCATGCAAAATACAATTTAGGGCAAATAGCGTTATTATATAATGAAATAGAAGAAGCAGAAGAATACTTTGTAGAATGTATAAATGAAGAAGACTTAACAGATGAGGCATATTATTATTTGGCATATATAGAAATGCTAAAAGGTGACAAAGAAAATGCAATACAATATTTGAATACAGCAGTAGAAGAAAATGAAGAACTATATAACAGAGCTACGAAAGAATTAGTATTTAAAATGATTATAAATAAAATAAAAAGACCAACACATAATGAAAACATAAAAAAGAAAAAACTTACCAAAAAAGAAATAAAAACTATAAAACATTTAGAAAAAACATGTGAATTAGTAGGAAATTTAAGCCAAAATGATATGAAGGCAATTAGAATATTAAAAACAAAATATCAAGACAGAGAAAGAGAATAAATTTCAAACAAATTAATATATATTATAGAAAACAAATAAAAAGGAGAAAATGAAATATGAATATAATACAAGCATTAATTTTAGGAGTAATACAAGGGCTAACAGAACTTTTACCTATATCAAGTTCAGCACATTTAGCTATAATACCATGGATGTTTGGTTGGACAAATTCAGAAATATTCAAGTTAGATTTCGAAGCTTTTGATGTTGCACTTCACTTTGGAACACTTCTAGCAATAGTAATATTTTTTGCTAAAGACTGGATTGCACTAATAAAAGGAGGATATAAGCAAGTTATAAAAAAAGAAAAAAGTTTTGAAGGAAAAATGTTTTGGTATCTAGTAGTAGCAACTATTCCTGGAGGAATAATAGGCTTTGTATTAGACAAATTTGTAGGAAATAAACTAGAAACTCCAATAATAATAGCTCTTGCACTAATTGTAATGGGAATAATACTATACATTGTAGATAAAAAAGCAAAATCAAATATAGAATATGAAAACATGACATTAAAACAAACATTTTTGATAGGACTATCACAATGCTTAGCATTTATACCTGGAGTATCAAGGTCAGGAATCACAATGACAACAGGAAGACTAATGGGAATAAAAAGAGAAAGTGTTGCAAAATATTCATTTTTATTATCAACACCAATAGTTTTTGCAGCAACAGTTTTAAAATTTAAAGACTTTGTATTTAGTATACCATTTTTTATAGGAGTATTTGCAAGTTTTATTGTAGGAATTTTTGTTATACAATTTTTACTACAATACCTAAGAAAAGGAAACTTCAAAATATTTGCAATATATAGAATAATTTTTGGAATAATAATAATAGTAAGATTTTTAACTATGTAGTTAAAATTAGCAATTCAAATTTTATATTGTAAGAGCACGTTTTTTCGTGCTCTTTGAATTTGATATAGGAAAAATCGCTACTACAATTTATTAAAGTGGCAGTGTTATGTTGCAAATGTTGACTCCATTGGCGACCAATGTGGCGAAATCACATTTGATTAATTATAAGACAGAACTTTTCAAAATTTTAAAAGTATATTACAAAAGTATTACAATTACATTACAACTATATTAAAAATATTGACTTTGCAATAAAAAACGATAAAATAAATGCATAATACAGTATTTTGACTATAATATGACAACAAATAAAAAAATGGTATTTTTTAAGGAAAAAAGTAAAAAATAATAAGGTATTAAAAAACAAAGGAGTTAAAATGTCAAGTTCATTAGGGTTATATATTCGGGGACAATTTAATTAAATATGCAAAAGTTACCAAAGACAGGGATATACTAAAAGTAGAAGCCTTTGGAGTGAAATTTTGTGACAATATATCTGAAACTATAAAACAAATAGTCTCAGAGACATTTAGTTATAAAACTCCAATAGCTACAAACTTAACATCAGAAGAATATAACTATTTTTATGTATTTAACCTACTTAGTAAAAATGACATAAAAAAATCAGTGAACATTGAATTTGATTCTTTATGCTATGACAAAGGTATTAATAAAAATACACTAGAAACCAGATATGTATTAGTACCAGATGCAAATGATAAAGAAAAAATCAAAACAATATATATATCAGATAACAAAATAGAATTAAATAAGACAATGCAAGAGCTAGAAGGCAATATGGTTGGAAATATATCACCATTACCTATGGCAATTGCAAACATAGCAAATGTAAAAGAAAAAGAAAACTCTATAATAGTAAATATAGAAGATAAAACAACAATAACAACTGTAATGGATCAAAAAATATATAACATTGACAAAATAGATATAGGTAGTTTAGAAATATTAAACAATATAAACTTAAAGGAAAATTCATACAATAAATCCTATGAAATATGTAAAAATACAACAATATATACTATGGACTCAAAAGATTTAATGCAAGAAGATGAAAATATGTATTTAGAAGATATTATGCCAACACTATATAGTATAGTACAAGCAGTAAAAAATATAACAGAAAATTCAATAAATAAAATAGATAGACTATACATTACAGGAACAGCAGCAGTTATAAACAATATAGACTTATACTTTCAAGAATATTTCCCAGAAATAAAATGTGAAATATTAAAACCATACTTTATACCAGAAACTGTAAAAATTAATATGAAAGACTATATGGAAGTAAACTCAGCAATAGCATTAGCTATGCAAGGTTTAGGGTATGGAGTAAAAAATATAAACTTTAAAAAGCCAAGTTTTTATGATAAATTACCTGCATGGATGAAAGTAGAAATAGGTGGAAATAAAAGTGACAAAGGAACAATGAAAGGTGCAAAAAATAAATTTGACTTTTCACTTGACTTTAGAGGGGCTTTAGATAATATAGAAAAGTGGCTTTTAAGAAGTACCACAGGAGTATTAATGTTTATAATACTATATTCAGCATTTTCAATATTTCTAAATTATCAAAATAATAAAAAAATGCAAGAAATACAAATGGTAAAACAAGACACTGAAAAACAAATACAATTAGTAGAACAAGATAAAACAACTTTAAATACTCATATAAGTAGATACGAAGAAGTACTAAAAAATATACAAGATTATAAAAATGAATCAACTGAAAATAAAAAAATAAAAGATTCAATACCAAATTTATTAACTTCATTAATGTATGGAATGCCAAAAGGAGTAACAATAACATCTATTACTAATACAACAGGATATAATATAAAAATAGAGGCAAAAGCAAGAGAATACTCTGAATTAGGTTACCTAATTGGAAAAATAAAAACAAGTAATATTCTATATAATGTAACAACATCTGAAAGTGTTAAACAAAATGATATGATAAGATTAGTTATAGAAGGAAGTTTATTTCCAGAATAATGACAAAAAGGAGAAAATTAAATGAGGAAAATACTATTAATAGTAGTTATTATATTATTACTTGTATTTGGGTATATGTCAGTTATAAAAGGTATTACAATAGGAAATATGCACATTTCTAGTATAAAACAAATTGATGAAAATAGCAAAATGCTTGAAACAAAAATAGAAGAACTAAATTCTTTAATAGATATTGTGTATCCTAAAAAAATGGGAGAACTAAAAGAAGTAAGTAATAAAATGCAAGAAACTAAGCAAAAATACCTAGATGAAACAAACTTTACTTCAGATGAAGAACTACAAACAGCATTGCAAATAGAAAGTTATGATATAGAAAGACTATATGTAAAACTTGGAGTTCATGCAAAAAAAGAAGGAGTAAAAATAAAATTTACATTAACATCAGCATCTATAGGTGATATAAAAGACTTAAGCTTTACAGTAGAAGGAACATATGTGGCAATTACAAACTTCTTATATGCAATAGAAGATGATGAAGAACTTAAGTTTAGAATTTATAACTTTAAATTAGTTCCATATGAAAGTAGCATTTTACAAGCAACATTTACAGTAAAAAATGTAAGAATAACATCAAACTCACTAAATACTAATTTACGCCCAACAGATACAAGTGAAGAAACAAGTGACAATAAAAATGAAAACAATACAAATACTACAAAACAATAAAGTTTAAAGAGGTATAAAATGTTAAAAATAATTTTAAAAGAAACTATTATTACTTTATTACTATGTATTGCTATTTTATTAATACTAGGAGTGTTATTTTATGATTACAATCCATTAAATAAAATAGTGCCAAATAAAATATCATATACAGTGCCAGAAGAAATAAAAAATGATATACAAGACAACGAAGTAAAAGATTTTTTAGAAGGCGGATTTAATTTAGTATATAGTATAGATAGTTCAGATTTAAATATATACAAAAAAGAAAATAGCTATGTTGCAGGAAAAGAAAATCCATTTTCAGAAGAAGACCAAGAAGCAACAGGAAATATAGTGGAAAATGGAAATAATGACAAAAACAACAATGTAGCATCATCAAACAACGCTAACAATACAAATAGGCCAGTGCAAAATGCTATTGGCAGAAAATAATATAGGTTATATTTATAATATTAAATATATACAAACAACAATATTTTATAAGGAGGAATTTTTTATGTTAAAGGGACAAAAAGGTATAACACTAATTACATTAGTTATAACAATTGTTATTTTAATAATTTTAGCAGGAGTAGCAATATCTTTATCATTATCTGATAATGGTATATTTAACAGAGCTAAAGAAGGAAGAGACTTATATGTAAATGCACAACGTTCAGAAGAAGAAATGGCAAATAGTTTCGACACAAGTCTTAACGAACTTCTAAATGGTATGTAAAAGTTAATAATATACATTTTTATTTTAATAATATTATTAAAAACTAAATATGAGGTTATCTAAAAATTATATTTAGATAACCTCTTAATTTTTTTTAGATAAGGGAAAATTTATGATAAATGCAATATTTTATATATTAATATTTATAATAGGAACATTATTTGGAAGTTTTTCTACACTCGCAGTATATAGAATACCACGTAATGAAGATATAACACATAAACATTCATACTGTCCACACTGTAACCATAAACTTTTATTTTTAGATATGATTCCAATTTTAAGCTATATATTTTTAGGTGGAAAATGTAGACACTGTAAAAGAAAAATAAGAATAAGATATTTATTACTAGAAATATTAACAGGGCTTATATTTCTATTATTTGCTATGTCTTTAAATATAGAATTGATGGAAAAAAGCAAAATAATATACCTAACTTTTGGAATATTATATTTAGTTGGAATGATTATTATAGCAGGAATAGATAAAGAAAATATTAAAATTAGTAAACCAATATTAGTATATGAAATTGTAATTTTATCAGCATATATGATTTATCTATATATAGTAGAGAACGCTAATATATATAGATATGTTATATATTTATTAGCTATGCTAATACTATTTTTTATAGATACATTAAAATTAAAAAAATATAATGTAGATAACTATAAAATAGAAATAATAATTTTAGCAGTTATTCAAGCTGTATTTACATACTCTTATGGTTTCATGATAACAGCAATTATAACATTATTGGCAATAGCTTTTTATACTGCAATGAATAAAACATTTAATAAATCAAAGGCAAAAGATAAAAATAATACCACTCGGGAAAAAATATTTGTATAATATAGAAAAACTACCAATAGGTTACTACCTATGTGCCTCTAATATTATAACAATTATTATAGTAAATATGATAGCTTGTAGGTGATAAAATGAATATATTAAATAAATTTAAACTAAATACAGGAGCAACATTAACAGATGTAGTAATAGCAATGTTAATAATAATGTTATTTACAGGTATTTTAACTACTACGTTTTCTGGATTATACAAAAACAATATACACATAAAAATGAATGCAATAGCAGCAGACTATGCAATAAAAATATTAGAAGACATAGATAAAATGCCATATGAAGAAGTAGATAATACTCTAAATGAAGAAATAAGTAAAAAGTATGAAGATTATAAAAACTATGAAGCACATCTAGACATAGAAAATTATAATAAAGATGATGATAGTAAAGAAGATATAATAAAAATAGTCAAATTAACTATAAAATATAAAGTAATAGACAGTAATGAAGAATATGTAGTTAAAAAATTGAAAAT
>CATNCV010000037.1 GCA_950096965.1 uncultured Clostridiaceae bacterium
AGCGCCCGGACATGCGACCCGGGCGCTTTTTTTGCAGGCATGCCGCATGCGGAAAATCAATTATTTTTTCCTACATTTGCACTATCCGGACCAAGCCGGCAGCCGTTTTCAAGAACAAACCAACGAATATACAATCATTTAAAGTAATATGGGAATTAATAGCAACAAAGAAATTAAATTTCAAAAGAATAATAGGAGCAGGAGGGATGCCAAGTTCACACTCAGCAATAGTAATGGTATTAACAACAATGATAGGAAAAGAATATGGAATAACTTCACCAATATTTGCAATGGCACTAATATTTTCAGCAGTAGTAATGTATGATGCAGCAGGAGTGCGAAGAGCAGCAGGAAAGCAAGCCAAACTATTAAACAAAATAGTATCAACACCAGGACTAACAAATATACAAATGCAAGAAAAACTAGTAGAAGTACTAGGACACACACCAATACAAGTAATAGTAGGAGCCACAATAGGAATAATAGTAGGGATAATTGCTTAAAGATATTAAAAAGTTATTATTTATAGTTGCACAAAATAAAAAAATATGTTAATATATATAACATAGTAATAAAAACGAAGAAAAAGAGGAGTAAGTTTAAACGTTTCTAGAAAAGAGAAAAGAAGTGAATACGCTGAGAGCTTCTTATAGAAAAGAAAACAGAAGGTAGCTTTGGAGTTGGAATAGAGAAAAGATATAAAAAGTAACTATTCTCGCATAAGCATGCGTTAAAAGCTAATTAAGATTACACAAGCATAAAAACAAAAAGTAATAAGAAGAGAATGCTTTGTAAATTAAGGTGGTACCGCGAGAAAAATATGCTCGCCCTTATTATAAGGGCGAGTTTTTTGCTGAACAACCAAAAGGGACGCCCATTTTTCGAAAAAATCAACCAAAAGGGACGGGGGATTTTCGAAAAAATTTTTGAAAAAAGGCCGTCCCTTTTAGTTGATTTTAGAAAGAAAGGATAGATGAAAAGATGTGTGGTAAACATGAATTAGAAGGAAAATATGAACCAAAGAGTTTTGAAGAAGAAATTTATAAAAATTGGGAGGAAAAAGGTTACTTTAAGCCATCAGAAGATAAAACAAAAGTACCTTATACAATTGTTATTCCACCACCAAACATTACAGGAAAACTTCATATGGGACATGCGCTAGATGATACAAT
The DNA here is from genome assembly GCA_950096965.1 of uncultured Clostridiaceae bacterium. GTDB lineage: Bacteria > Bacillota > Clostridia > TANB77 > CAG-508 > UMGS1663. The sequence continues at coordinate 1,173 of CATNCV010000037.1, forward strand.
TCAAGATATATTAATAAGATATAAAAGAATGCAAGGCTTTAATACTCTTTGGGTTCCTGGTACTGACCATGCTGCTATTGCTACTGAGGCTAAAATTGTGGCTAAAATGAAGGAGGCAGGTATTACAAAAGAAGATATTGGTAGAGATGGTTTTTTGGAAAGAGCATGGGATTGGAAGAAAGAGTATGGTGGAACAATAATAAATCAGCTTAAAAAACTAGGCTGCTCATGCGACTGGTCAAGAGAAAGATTTACAATGGATGAAGGCTTATCTAAAGCTGTTGAATATGTATTTATTAAACTATATGAAAAAGGGTTAATTTATAAAGGAAAGAAAATGATAAATTGGTGCCCAAACTGTAACACATCTATTTCAGATGCAGAGGTTGAATATGAGGAAGAGCCTACACATTTATGGCATATACGTTATAAAGTAAAAGATGAAGATAGATACATCATAGTAGCAACAACAAGGCCAGAAACAATGCTTGGAGATACAGGTGTTGCTGTTCACCCTTCAGATGAAAGATATAAAGATTTAGTTGGAAAAACTGTTATTCTTCCAATTATGAATAAAGAAATACCAATAATAGCAGATCCATTTGTTGAAAAAGAGTTTGGAACAGGTGCTGTCAAATTAACACCAGCACACGACCCTAATGACTATCAAGCAGCTTTAACTCATAACCTAGAAATAATAGAAGTATTTGATGAAAACTTTAAGATGGGGAACTTAGTACCTGAACTAAAAGGTATGGACTTATTAGAGGCAAGAGAACAAATAGTTAAAATGTTAGAGAAAAACGGAGACTTAGTAAAAATAGAAGACTATAATCATAATGTAGGAAAATGCTACAGATGCCACAGCACAATAGAGCCACATATTTCAGAGCAATGGTTTGTTAAAATGGAGCCACTAGCAAGACCTGCAAATGAAGCAATAAGAAGTGGGAAAGTTAAATTTATACCACAAAAATATGAAAAAACGTATTTTGCGTGGATGGATAATGTAAAAGATTGGTGTATTTCAAGGCAATTATGGTGGGGACACAGAATACCAGCATATTATTGTGATGAGTGCAAAGAGGTAATGGTAGCTCATGAAAAACCAGAAAAATGTACAAAATGTGGTAGTGAGCATTTACACCAAGATGAAGATACACTAGATACATGGTTTAGCTCAGCATTATGGCCATTTTCAACATTAGGTTGGCCAGAACAAACAGAAGACTTCAAATATTTCTACCCAACATCTACATTAGTTACAGGTTATGACATTATATTCTTCTGGGTAGCAAGAATGATATTTTCAGGAATTGAACATACAGGTGTAGAACCATTTAAAGACGTTGTAATACATGGAATAGTAAGAGATTCTCAAGGCAGAAAAATGTCAAAGAGCTTAGGAAATGGAATTGACCCACTAGAAATAATAGAAAAATATGGAACAGATGCCCTAAGATTTTCACTAATACTAGGAATATCAGCAGGAAATGATATAAGATACATGCCAGAAAAACTAGATCAAGCTTCAAACTTTGCAAATAAAATATGGAATGCTGCTAAGTTTATAACTATGAACAGTGTAAATGATGAAGAAGTTATAAAATATCATGAAGAAAACTATATTAAAGAAACAAAAACATGGAAAGAAAATAGCTTAAATATAGAAGATAAGTGGATAATAAATAAGCTAAATAAACTAGTAAAAGAAGTTTCAATAAATATAGATAACTACGACTTAGGTGTTGCACTTCAAAAAATATATGATTTTGTATGGAATGAGTTCTGTGATTGGTATATAGAAATGGTAAAAGAAAGACTATATAGTGACAATCATGAAGAAAAAGTAAAAGTTTGCTATGTATTAGATTATGTATTTGGAATCACAATGAAACTATTACATCCATTTATGCCATTTGTAACAACTAAAATTGATGAAAGCCTAGTTAGATACAATGATAAAGATTTAATGGTATCAAGATGGCCAAAATATAAAGAAGAATTAAAATTTGAAAAAGAAGAAAATCAAATAGAACAATTAAAAGAAGTAATAGTAGCAATAAGAAACTTACGTACAAACATGAATGTTCACCCAAGTAAAAAGTCAAAATTAATATTTGTAACAACAGGATTAGAGGATATGGTTAATTCATGTAAAGCTATAATAAAAAAATTAGGATTTGCAAGTGAAATAGAAGTAAGAAGTGCAAGAGGTGAAATAGAACAAAATTCTTCAAACATAATGACAGAAGAAATGGAAGTTATAATACCATTTGGAGATTTAGTAGATATGGAAGAAGAAAAGAAGAGATTAGAAACAGAAGTTACAAAATTAGAATCAGAAGTTACAAGATGTGAAAAAATGCTTTCAAACCCAGGATTTACATCAAAAGCTCCAGAAGCTAAAATTAATGAAGAAAAAGAAAAATTAGCAAAATATCAAGAAATGCTAAAAGCATCTAAAGAAAGATTAGAAGCAATAAAATAATACAAAAGGAAGTTTTAGTTTAAACTAAAACTTCCTTTTGTATTATTTTAAGAAAGTAACAAAGAAATATCATCTTTGTCGTAAATAAGTGCATGAGTATTCCAAAACTCTATCGACTTTGCATATGCTACTTCATCAATGTCAACTTTCTTTTCCCAAGTGAGCTGATTATAAAAACTTGAATCCCATGGCTCAGGAGCACTGTCGCTTCCAATATATGAAGATAATAAAATATAATTATCATCTTCAATTCTTTTTAATACTAAAGTAATACAAGAAGAATCAATAGGCATGCGACCTTTTACCATCGGAGTGGGACCTTTCCTACCTTTACGAACTACATATACAACTTCGTCATTAACATTAATAGGAACACAGTTGCATTTTCCAATGGTATGTTTCATATTTACTACTTCCTTATGAAATCCTTTGCATAAGTTTAAACAAGATAAAGCTTTTACTAAAACATCGTTTGCCACATTTTTATGAATATGACTATTAAACCGATTAAAAATGTTTTTCCCATTTAAACTTTTAGTGATAAACTCTAAATTATTCATATGTTCATCCTTCCTAAACGATAATTAACAGTGCCATAAATACATATTAACATAATATACATGAAATGTAAATACATAAATTAACAATTATATTAGAAATACTACTAATAAGTTTAAGATAAGCAAATTTTAAAAGAGATAATATTTTATTCCAAAATATTATCCTTTTAAGCATATTTATTATTAACAATACCTCGTATATATTCGCCGATTTCTTCATCAGTCAAATCTAACATAGTGATTAAATTTTTAAGAACATCTCTCCTAGGCAAATCTTCTTCTTTATCAATTCTAATATATTGCCTTAAACTTATATTTAATAACTCAGCCATATTTTCCTGAGTATAATTTTTTAACTTTCTTTTCTCTCTAATCATCAAATAATCACCATAAATATTATTACATAAAAACGAAAAAATAAATATTGACATTAAACGTCAGGTTTAATATAATGAATTTGTAAAAAAATAATAGAAGAAAACTAAGGAGAAAGTATAATATGAAAAAGTCAATAATGAAGACAATGCAAAGAGGCACAGGTCTAATTTCTAACCAAGCAATAACATTAATATCTCTTGTAATAACAATAATAATACTAATCATATTAGCAGGAGTAGCAATAAATTTAAGCATAGGAGAAAATGGAATATTTAAAAGAGTAAAAATTGGAAAAGAACAATATATGGAAGCACAAGCAAGAGAAAAACTAGAAACAGTATTAATAGAAGCAGTAATAGAAAAAGAAACAAATGAAAATTATAATAATAAAGAGTTTTTAGATAATATGCTAGAAGAAAAAGGAATGAACGTAAATGAAAACACAGTAATAGTAGATAATTATAATTTTAAAATAGATAGAGAAACTTTAAAAATAATAGAGGTTTTAGGGGAAACAAAAATAAAAATAACATCAAAGGTGCAAGAATATTTAGGGAAAAACGCAAATGAAAAATATGAGGCAAGTGTATTATTAATAGTAGAAACTAACAACAACATACAAAAAGTAACAATAGAAAATCCAGAAGGAAGCATAATAGAAATGCAAGCAGATGAAGTAAAAATAGGAAAAGACATAACAATAGAATTTGATAAAGAATATACTGTTACAGTAATAACAGAAGATGGAAAAAAAGAAACAAGAAAAATAATAGAAAAAACAGAAGAAATAATAAGAACAGCAAATGAATTAGCCGAGTTTAGCCATAAAGTAAATACAGGTTTAACATATGAAGGAAAAACAATAAAGTTAGGAAATGATATAGATTTATCAAGTGTATGTGGCGAAAATGTAAATGGAAAGAAAATAAATTGGCAACCAATAGGTTATTATAATAGTGATGAAGACTATAATGTTTTTAAAGGAAATTTTAATGGACAATATAACTCTATAAATAATTTATATATAAATATAGATAAAAACAATATAAACGAAATTTATAGTGATTATTATGGTTTATTTGGTTGGAATTTAGGAAATATAGAAAACTTGATAATGGAAAATGTTAATATATATGTAGACTTTACTAATTCTTCAAAGTTTGCGAATCATCAATTTATAGGATCAATAGCAGGAGAAAATGGAGCAAAATTAATAAATATAGGTATAAAGTCAGGAAATATAATTAGTATAAATACAACTCAAACTACAAAACAAAATAGAAGTCAACGTGTAGGAGGGATTGTTGGGCAGTCTGTTCCAAAAGATATTATTAGTATTTCTAATAGCTATAATAATGCAAATATAACTGTAACAAATTGGTTAGGAAATAGTTCTACTAATACACTAAATATGGTTGGTGGTATTACTGGTACAATAATGAGTAAAGTAGAAAATTGTTACAATACAGGAACTATAATAGGAAATAATTCTTATACAAATATGGTAGGAGGAATAGGAGGAAGGCTACAAAATAGTAATTCAATAGAAAATGCATATAATAAAGGTAGAATAATGGCACAAAATGGAAGTTTAAATAACACAGGAGGAGTAGTTGGAAGAATTGTAAGCTCACAAAATTGTATGGTAATAAATTCATATTACACTAATACATCAGCCGAATATTCATATTACGAAGATGAAAATGCAAAGACGATAGGAAAGATAGAAGAATCAACATTACAAGAATATTCATCGATTTTAGGAGAAGCATTTATAAATGATGGCAAGAAGATAGAGAAAAATGAAAATATAGTAGATAATTTGGATAATAACGGAAATGTTATATATATAAATAATGGATACCCAATACTAAAATGGCAAGTGACAGAAAAATAATAATAAGTTTTATAATAGTAGAATGGAAGGACAAAGAAAGAACTTTGTTTTAAATACAAAAATATGTTGATCTTAATGAAAATGAATAAAAAATAAATAAAATCCCAAAATAATAAAAAAGGAGGGATTTTTTATGTATAATTTTAGAACAGACTTAGCAGATGAGAGAAGAGATTTGTATAAAAAAGCAAATAGAATAGAAAATGAAGTAGAAGGGATAGAAGCTACAGAAGAACAAATAACAGATAAAATAAAAGTAACAAGAGTAAAAATAACAAACGAGCAAGGAGAACAAGCAATAGGTAAAAAACAGGGGAATTATATAACAATAGATATTCAAAAAATGAACATTATAACAGAAGAAGAAGCTTTAAAAGCCTCAGAAACTCTTGCAAATGAACTCAGAAAACTAGTAGAAAATAAAATTCAAAGTAAAGAAGATGTATTGATAGTAGGACTTGGAAATGAAGAAGTAACACCAGATGCATTAGGCCCAAATGTAGTAAAAGACATAGAAGTAACAAGACATATAATAAACTACTTGCCACAATATATAGACGAAAATGCAAGACCAGTAAGTGCAATAGCACCAGGAGTTCTAGGAACAACTGGAATAGAAACATTAGAAGTAATAAAAGGAGTAGTAGATAATATAAAACCAAAATTACTAATAGTAATAGACGCACTAGCATCAAGAAGTATGGAAAGAATAAGTAGTACAATACAATTATCAGATACAGGAATAGTACCAGGGGCAGGAGTAGGAAATACAAGAAAAGAGTTAACTAACAATACACTAGGTATACCAGTAATAGCAATAGGAATACCAACAGTAGTAGAAACAGCAGTAGTAGTAAATGATGCACTAGACTTATTCATAGAAAAATTGCAACAAGAAGCAAAATCAAATGACTACTTAAATAGGTTAAAAGAAGAAGATAACTACGAACAAATAAAAGAAGCACTATTACCAAAAGATTTTAACTTCATAGTAACACCAAAGGAAATAGATGAACTAATATTAAATATGAGTGAAGTAGTGGCAAGAGGAATAAATATGAGTATGTAATAAAAATAATGATAACACCAGAAAAAAATACCTAGCCAGATTGGATTTTATTAAGCAAGAGAACACAACATATAACTTATACATTGTGTTCTCTTATTTTGTATACTAGAAAAGTACTATATTAGTTAAAATTTTCTAGGATCCTTTAAATGTTTCATTTGTAATAATTTACAGAAATTTTTCATAGAACCTTCGCAAAGAAGATTATAAATAGTCGGCAATTTTGAATAATTATATGTAGCAATAAACTGCATAGTATTATAGCAACTTTTTCTAAACCCTTTTTCGCCTTTTTTATAACGATAAACAAGTTCAATAGTTTCTTTAAAAGAGTTTGGATAATCATCAGGATAAAAAAAGCTACATCTATTCGAAAATAAACAATTAGTTTCAACAATTTCTCCATTTTTAATTATTAAAGCTTTATGATAATAACCATCATCAGTTGCACTAAACTTAACTTCAATAGGAAATTTTGGAATTTTTTTTAGTAGTTTAATAATTTGTAAATTTTCTTTAATTATTTCCATAAACACTCCTCCTTATTAATTAAATTGAAGGTTTTCCCTGATAAAATTATAAATATAAGGGAACATTAATATATATCAAATAATAATATAGTATATGTTACATAATTTTACAAGTATATTTTTATGATATATACTTGTAAAAGCATGTAGGAATATTACAATTTATATTAAATAAAATTTAACTAAAAAATAAAGTACTAACAAATGAACAGGATAGAAAGCATAAAAAAGATATTTAGTTTTTGGTCCTTGCTTTCCATTATATATACAAATTGGAATTAGGGACATACTTGTAAATAATATACAAGAGATATAAACATAAGCTACACTAGGATATTTAATTATATCAGGTAAATATTTTATACTTGTAATTATTATGAATAATAAACACATAATAAATTTTTTATAATGCATAAAAGTTTGATTTATGCCTGAAGCGGTTGTATCCATTAACAAACCGAATGTCAGTACTTTTGTTTACTACAAAAGTTTTATTAAAAATATAAAATAAAAATATTATAATTACACCATATGCACCATAGTCTACTTGTATAAAATGTGCTACAATACAAATTAATATAGCAAATAAAATTCCTAAATATTTATTCTTTATTTTATCATATCCATATAAACATATAATTCCTAAAAGTAAAGTAAAAAATATATTTAAATAATAAGTATCATAAAAAATTGACAAAAATAGCATAAATGGAACCTGTGAAATACATGCAAAAGAAAATAGTCGAAAAGCATAATTCTTCACATTATGAGTATGCATATACCCTTGTACAATTTGAAATGCAAATATAGGAAATGCTATTCTACCAATAAGGTTCAAAAAAGAAAAGTGGCCAATAATAGCATCACCTGTGTGGTCACAAAGCATAGTTAATATACCAATTATTTTTAAAACAAAGCTTGTCATAATTATCACCACAACTATTATCCAACAAATTGAATTAAAACGCAAGGATTTTTCAAAAAAATGAGCTTGCATATAATAAATAATTGATATAAAATAAAAACGTAAAATAAGAATTTTAGGATAAAGGTAAAAAAATTTACTTTTGCATATAATAAAAAGTTGTTTACAAATATTAAATTTTTAAGCCATATCTAAAATTAAAATAAGGAGGAGAAAGTATGTCTAATACAAGGTTAGATACTAGTTATTCTACAATTAATACAAATAAGATAATGGAATATGATAAAAAAGTAGAAAAAATACACGAAGAATTACACAGCAAAGTAAATGATGAAAATGAATTTTTAGGGTGGCTTAATTTGCCTTCAAATTATAATAAAGAAGAATTTGAAAGAATACAAAAATGTGCAAAAAAAATAAAGGAAGATTCTGAAATATTATTAGTTATAGGAATAGGTGGGTCATATTTAGGAGCAAGAGCAGTAATAGAAAGCTTAACACATACTTTTCAAAATTATTTAGGAAAAGAAAAAAGAAAAGTGCCACAAATATTATATGTAGGTAACAATATTAGTGGAACATATTTAGAAGATATTATTGATTTAATAGCAGATAAAGAAATTTCGATAAATGTAATTTCAAAATCAGGAACAACCACAGAGCCAGCCATAGCATTTAGGGTGTTTAGAGAATTTTTAGAAAATAAATATGGTGTAGAAGAAGCACGAAAAAGAATATATGTAACAACAGATAGCAAAAAAGGAGCATTAAAGAAACTATCAGAAGAAGAAGGATATGAAAATTTTGTAATACCAAATAATGTAGGTGGAAGATATTCAGTATTAACGCCAGTTGGTCTACTACCAATAGCAGTAGCAGGAATAGATATAGATAAATTAATGCAAGGAGCAAAATTTGCAGAAGAAAAATATTCTGATAAAAACTTAAAATATAATGATTGCTATAAATATGCAGTTTTAAGAAATATTCTATACCAAAATGAAAAAAATATAGAAATATTAGTAACATATGAACCAAAAATGCACTTCTTTATAGAATGGTGGAAACAACTATATGGAGAAAGTGAAGGAAAAGAGAAAAAAGGAATATATCCATCAGGAGCAGAATTTACAACTGACTTACACTCTATGGGGCAATATATACAAGAAGGAAGAAGAAACCTATTTGAAACAGTATTAAATATAGAAAAAGCAAAATCAGAAATAACCATAAACTTAGATGAAGACAATTTAGATGGTTTAAACTATATTGCAGGGAAAACACTAGACTACGTAAATAAAAAAGCAATGGAAGGAACAATAAAAGCACATGTAGAAGGAGGAGTACCAAATATAGTAATAAACATAGAAAAATTAAATGAAGAAACCATAGGACATTTAATATATTTCTTTGAATTAGCATGCGCTATGTCAGGAAAGCTATTAGAAATAAACCCCTTTGACCAACCAGGGGTTGAAAAGTACAAGACTAATATGTTTAAACTACTTGGAAAACCAGGATATGAAGAATAACTAAAAACAACAGATGAATTTCATCTGTTGTTTTTAGTTATTCTAAAATGGACATTTTTCTTTTAAGATGTGACCACATTTACTACATTCAAAGCATTTCGGACTGTCATCCATAATACGCTTCGAAATTTGATACATGCCCAAAGTCATCATAGTTGCAAAACAATTAAAAGCATGATCTTCTGGTTCTTTAAATTTTCCAACATAAGAATGCTTTGTGTAATCACCACATTTTTTGCAAAATTTAACTTGAGTTTTTGCCATAAGATACCTCCAAAATGTTTTATAAAACTGAAATTAATAGTAACAGTATTAAAACTGCAACTCTGCTATCTTTTCTGCCTGTATCTTTCTACAAAAATCTTTCATTTCACCTTCAGAAAGAGCGTGATAAATATCTTTTAAGTTGCTTGGACTAATATCAGCAATGTGATGGATAGAAGCTTTACATTCATCAATAAAATCAGGCTCTCCTTTTAATACGCAATATCCACTAGAATATTCTGTCCATCTACTTGTACGAATAATTTCACCATTCACGATAACTACATTACGAGAAACTCCTGAATCGCTTTCAGCGTAAATTATCCGTTCTTTTTTGTCGTTTTTCATACTAAATCCTCCTTGTTAATTAACTAAAAGTATAGTTTCTGGTAATTCAAATTATTGCTAATAACAATTATTATAACATGCTTTACATAAAAAAACAAGAAAACATAGAAAATATTAAGTTAATTCTTCGAAGAGCGAACAAGCGATGTTTGCATTTACAAATGTTTAATAAATATAATAATATTTTTTTATTCAGTATCAATATTTACATTTATGTATCAATATGCTATAATATTATGTAGATTGATAATAGGAGGTAAAATATATGCTTACAAAATCAAGAGCAATTGACAGGTTTTTAAGAGACAACCCAGATTTAAGAAATCGGAGGTTTGGTTTGCCGGATATTGGTGTTAGGCATGATGGAAAACGGTTTAACCCAACTGTGCAAGAAATTGCAGATGCCATACAGTTTTATGGTTATGAAGTAAGAGATGAAAACATTGCTACAATGCCAGATTTAGACTTAGGAGGAGGAAACCCTATATGTTTTAAACCATTTCCACCAGCTGCAAAAGCTATGGAAAAATATGCAAGAGAGGCTTTGATGTATAGGTATCCATATACCGAGGGGGCCGATAGCATAAGACAGCAGTTATTAGATTATGTGGAAAAAGAAGGATTTATAAATACAGAGCCATATAATCGTGATAATATTGATGAAAAAGGTCTGTCTGTTCATAACATAACTTTTTCTGCGTCTACATCAATACTTTATAACCAAATTATAAGCTTAATTTCTAAGCCTTATGATGTAGTGTTAGTAACAGGACCGAGTTATGGGTTGTTTACCATTAGAACAGAGAGGTCGGGGGCAGATGTAGAAGTATTAGATCTTGAAAGAGAAGATAACTTTTTAATAAACCCCATCAAGCTGGCTAACAGGATTGACCAAATTAATGAGAGCTTGCAACAAGCCCATCATAGAAGGTTAGGATATGTTCCAAGGGTAGTAGCATTTTTAAATGCTAACCCAAATAATCCAACAGGAAAAGTAATGGGAAAGAAGCAAGAAGAATTACTGTATCAAATTTCAGAAGTATGTCAAAAAAGAGGAGTCTTTATAATTGACGACTTAGTGTATCGTGATATTACATATGATAAAGACAATATAGCGATGCCAATTGCAACAATTAACAAAAAGGGAGTATTTAAAAATACAATTTCGTTATTTGGCTTATCAAAAAGCTATGAAATGGCTGATGCAAGAGCAGGTTTTGTAGTTGCAGATGAAGCTATAATTTATGGAATAGTAAATAAAACTTTCCAAGCCTTTGATTCAGTTCCAAGCATAACAGGTGAAGCACTTGCAGGAGCATATAATGCAACTGAGGAAAGGTACAAAGCTTATGATGTTTACTTTGATGAGTTAAGGGAATTGTACATTTATAGATATAACCTTTTAAAGGCACTTGTTAATGGAATTGAGACAGCAGAACCTAAATACAGAGAAAGAATAATAAATGCTGTAATGCAATATTTAAGTTCTAAACAAAAGGACAAAAAGCTAGCTTATAAGGAAATGACTAAACTTTTAGCTGGAATTCCAATGGTAGATTTTCCAAAAAACTTAGAGCCAGAAGCAGGTTTTTTTGCAATTTTGGATTTTACTAAAATTAAAGGAATGAAATATAAAGGTAAGACAATAAGAACTGAAAAGGACTTACTCATATTTTTCTATGCAACTTCAAGAACAAGGTTTTTAGTAGGTCAGTCTATATCATGGACATACAAAGATGAACTTGTTGGCAGAGTAAGTTATGCAATTGATGAAGATAAACTCATACAAGGTATTGCAAACATCCATAATGCGATTTTGCTTCTTGAGCCCAAAGATGACTATATTATTCGTAAAAATGAGCTTAAAGACCAAAGGCAAATGGCAAAAATTAAAGTAGATGGTTGGAAAAATGCGTATGACTTAATCATTTCATCGGATTATCTTAATTCTTTAAACTATGATGAGCAAGCAGAACGCTATGAAGCGAGCTTTGAAGAGTATAAGAATTTAGTACTTGTAGCTGTTAAAGGAGAAGAAGTATTAGGTTATACTTGTTACAATACTACACCAAATGAAGATGACTTCCAATCAGAGCTAGTTAGCATTTACATCAAGCCATCTGAAATAGGTAGGGGTATTGGAACATCTTTGTTTACAGAAACCTGCAAGGAATTAAGAGATCTTGACAAAAACAACATGATTGTATGGTGTTTGAGCGATAATAAGAATGCAATCAGATTTTATGAAAAAATGGGAGGCAAAAATATAAAGACAAAAGAAGTAAAAATTGGAGATAGAATTTATAAAGAATATGGTTACTATTTCCAACTAAAATAACATTTTACCAACAAAAGCAGCCAAATGGCTGCTTTTGTATTGTATACTAGGGAAATACTCTATTTTAAGGTATAGAGTAGCGCGAAGTAAGTAATATATTTTATTTCTGTAATGAAGACTTAGGCATCCCACCTTCGGCAACCATAAAACTACCAAGGTATTAACCTTGGTAGTTCCGAGATATAAGGAGGTATCTAATATCTAAAAGCTGATCCCCGTCAGATAACTCTATACTAGCTGTCTCTGGATTTAAAATCAAATTTCCATCTAAGTCAACATTAGTAGGTTTTCTATACCAAACTTGTTTATGGGACCATGTTCCATCATCATCCAGTCTTAACCAATGGATATCCTGTTTACTACAATACCACGCAATTTTAAAATATCCTTCTGGTACTTCTGTTTCGAAATAACATTTTTTATAGCCAACACCTAACTTTTCAAGCATCTCGATAGCTATATCATATACTTCATCTACTGTAACAGATCTATGATTGATAGATTTACCAACCAGTTCTCCATAGTTAGCAATTATATCTCTATCTATTTCTCCACTACGAATATTAAAAGCATATGTAAAACAGTTCCGAGTTTCTTCAAGTCCGTCCCAAAGCTTAGGCTGAAATTTTAATTCCTCCTTTATATGCCGCTTTATTGCCGCCTTTAGTTCTAAGACCTGTTGTTCTACAGAAAGCATATGTTTATCTCCTCTCTAAATAATGTATTTTATCTATTTCTATCATACAAGATTTTACATAATGTGTCAAATTGAATATGCTAAATTATGATTAATTAAGTAAGTAGATAAAAAAGATTACAAAAAATATAGTAGCAAAAAATCAGAAAATATAGGTCAATAAATAAGGAGGAGGTAAAGCAAAGTGATAGTCACACTCTCTATATGTAATATAAGAGTAACTATATATAAATAAATCTATATGACACAGATATAACAGTAAATATAAGAAAAGGTGTAAATGAAAAATACACACCTAAAATATCATTATTAGCATAAAATAAAAAGATGTTTTTATAGAACGCTAAATTCCATAAAAACATCCATACTGGTGCCGTTGACGTAGATATCTACAACTTTTTTCGGCTCTCATAACGATTGATACAAATATCAATCAATTTACTAAAGTATATCATATTTTTTATAAATTGCAATAGAATTATAAAAAAACAGAAAGTAGCAAAGGGCACTTTACATTTTATGTAAATTATGGTAAAATTAAAGTATCTGATAAGTATGTCGTAACCATACCAGATAATGTTGAAAAACAAAATCTGGGGGCTGTTACGAAACCTCCAGATGCCAATTAGATGGAGGTAAAACTATGAAACCTGAAGTTATTGGAGTAACAACCGAGTACACAAGCATTGTAAAGATGTTGGGCGTGGATAACGAGACCGATTATGGTCTGTATCAGGAAACCCAGATGGGCAAGTACTACGCTCGCATTCTTCCCGATGGCACCTTTGAGGAGAAGGTGGTTCGCTTGATTTCTTATGAGCAGGCGACCAAGCTTGAAGCCACCGCAGTTGCTTCTGTTGATGAAGCTTGCAAGAACATCCAGAAGATCATCGCTTCGGCTCCTGTCATTGACTTGGTGCGTTTCAACAAGGAAATTGAGGACATTCAGCGTCAGACCAAAGCAAGGGCTGAAGAAATGGGGAAAAAGCTCAGAAGTAGCCTTGAGCGTGCAGGCTTCCACCCCGTTTACAGCAACAACTAACCGCACGGTTTCTTCTCTGTAGTGCAGAGTAAAATCCTAGAGGGCACATCCTATCAAAGATGTGCCCTCGTTCTTTTTTTATTTAAACTTTTATACTATTAAATAAATACAAAGCTACTTTATTTCTTTCAATTTCTTGCATTTCCATAATTTTTGCCATCGTAAACATTACAAGTTTATATTTTGCAAAGTTTATTAAAGTAGTTCTATATTCTTCATCAACTTCTTTTAACATATTGTCAAACTTTTCATAAATCTCAGTTTTATTATATAAACTATTTGCCCAATCACTTGTAGATAGGCATATTCCCAATCTTAATCTATCCTTTGTATTCATATCTTTAATTATATTTATTACATTTTCAACTTTGTTTTCTTCCATTATTTTTTTCTCCTTTTAAAATCTGGTATCATTATTTTTCTTTTTATTCTTGGTTTGCTTTTTTTCATCAGGTATAGTTACTCTTCTATAAATATTATTAGCAATTTCATTATCGTTATTATCAAATATTCCATTCTTGTATAGGTCATCACTAACAATTTTATAGTTATTATCTTTATCATAGCAAATTCTTTTGTGAAAATGACTCATAATATTATGCCAAAAGCCTTTAAATTTTTGTAATTCCTGTTTTAGCTTTTCTTTTTCAGTTTGTAACTTGCCTATAATCTTGTCTTTAGTAGATAGTTCCTTTTTTAAACTGCCAATTTCATTGTCTTTTAGTTCTATTTCATATTTAAGTGAACGATTTTCTTTTTCTATCTCAAAAGCAGAATGTTCAAAATCTTTAATTGCCATATTTAAGTCATTTACGTTTCTTACTGTTTTAGTAATATCTTTTACATCTTCTGTATAATTTTTGATTTTCTGGACATCCTCGTTTGAAATAACCATATTATTTTTGTTTAGTTTAGTAGGTTTTAGGCTATTTAAAATTTCATTTATATTATTACTAGAATTATCAAGTATTTTCGTTTGATTATTTGCTTTTTCAAGTTTTTGTTCTTTCTGTTTTAGCTGTTTCTTTATTTTTCTATAATCTCCCATATCTTTAACATTTATATCTTGATTTCTGCCTTTTTGCTTTTCCTTTAATCTAGTATTAACTTCATAAAACTTGTTATATGACTTAATACAAGCATTTCTCATTTTATCTTGTATTTCAGTAAGTATTGTTTTTGTAAATAATTTACTTTTTCCTACTTGTTTTTTCATTCCTCTAGTACAATTTTCAATAATAGGAACACCCACAACGTGCATATGGGGAGATGTTTCGTCAAAGTGTATTGTTGCATTTGCTATCTTAAAATTTGGTACAATTTTATTTAAGTCTTTTATCTGTTCGTTATAAACATCAACCATTTTAAATCTATATCTGTCGCTTTTATCGTTCCAAAAGTCCATATCTCCAAGTTCTATTATAATTTCACACGCAATATCATTTTGTGATTCGCATACTTTTTTGAAGTAATCTTCAATTTTTCTATCTTCACGAGTTTGTTTGTTGTTATATTCTAGTCTCGCTTGTTCAAATTCGTCTAAATATACTTGTTTTACATCATTTACAATATCACTTGTTCCATATATTGTCCTAATTAGTTCTGTTTGATTATCATAATCCCTTAAATTGTGTTTATTAACATCTGATAAATCTTTTGCAGTTTGAATTGCATTATTAGCTAAAGAAGTAGTACCAGATACATTTTCTTTTGCAACTTTTTTTGCTAATTTACTTTTATTTTTATCACTACCCAAGTGAAAAGAATATGCTAATTCTTGCTCCAATAAAAGCACCTCCTTTGAATTTTCTTAGTAGCACAGGACTTCGGCTTGACGGAAGTCCTAACCCAGTAAGAATAAGTTAAGTACACTTTTTAAAATTTGTATTTATATACAGCTAAAAAGATATAAAATTATAGTTCTAAAAGTAGTGAAATTAAATTTTAGGAGGTTTTAGTTATGTTAGAGATAACTTATCACAAAGAAGGAGATTATTTTATTCCTGACTTATATTTAGAGAAAGAAAATTATGAAAATGATTATATTATTGGAAAATATGGGCATTTAAGATTAGAATATTTAAAACAGCATAAGAAAGCAGAATATATGATAATGTTTATGAACAAGACTTTAAGAAAACATATTGTAGAAACTGATAAACAAGCTAATAGAAGATTTGAAATACTTATGAAGCAAATGCTAGAAAGAAATCCTATTGATGAAAACTTGAAAAATACTTACCCTTTAAAATGGACTGGACTTATGAATAATTATAAGCATAGTGTTGAAGAAATTGTTTATAGGGAGTTAATATATTGTTAAAATAAATAATCGAAAATTTATCTTATAATATTAAAACTGCATTCTTTGACAAATCTGTCTTAGAATGCAGTTCTGAATTGGATAATTATTTACCCAATATGCTGGATTATCGTGTGCCGTTGCTACAGATTTTTATGGAGAGGACATAAATTGGGTGGTCATGCTTATTGAAAAGTTGGTGTTCCTGACCTTTTCCACAAAAGTGAATCATTCCATCAGGGAATACATACCATTCCTTAACTCTGCGAATCTGCTTTCCACAATTGGCTGGCTCATCATGCCCATGCATACGGATTGCCAGTCCCTCTGAAGCTACACA
>CATNCV010000038.1 GCA_950096965.1 uncultured Clostridiaceae bacterium
TTTTCTTACATACATTGCACAAACATCATTTACTTTCATATTTAATCCTCCAAATAATTACTTAAAAGAAAATTTTTAAACGCTGGTTACTTTTATATTTTACTATTTTTTACATAAAATTGCAATGTTTTTCCAATTTTTTCTGTTGGATTATATTGTTTACTAGCTTCTAATAAGTTAATATTCATAATTTTACCTATTTTCTTATACGGAAAAATAAAAGTGGGTTTCACCATGTGGGCGTACACAAGAAAGCATTCTTCAGTTTAACTTAAAATAAAGTACTTTCCTAGTATACAAAAAAACAGCATTTTGTTGCTGCTTCTTACTTTTTATATTTTAGTTTTCTTTTTTTGCTACTACTTCTTTTCCATTATAGTAACCGCATGTTGGGCATACTCTATGTTGCATCATCATTTCGTGACAATGTGGGCATGCTACTAAATTTCTGTTTTCTAATTTCCATGTTGATCTTTTTAATCCTGTTCTTGCTTTTGACCATCTTCTTTTTGGTTGTGCCATTTTTTATTCCCCCCTTGTAATATTCTATTTATGTATGTATATCTATTTTCATAGTTATTCATTTTTTGATACTTTAAAATTATACTAAAATTTGTTTTCCTTGTCAAGTGATATGACAAATTTTAGAAAATTTCTTCATAGTTTGTTACAATTTTGTTCCAATTATATTCTTCTTTTATTCTTTCCTTTGATAAGTTTCCATATTTTTCTTTTTCTTGTTTAGTTATTTTTTCTATTTTATTTATTACATTTTTTAGATTTTGTTCTTCTTTGTTCCAGTATATTGCTCCTGCTTTTGCTACTTCTGTATTAAAACCTACATCTAATAATAAATTTAATTTTGTTGTAGATAATGCTTCTAATAGTGAAGGGTTTGTCCCTCCTACTTCATGCCCATGTATATATGCATATGCATTTGTTCTTATTTGTGTTAATAGTTCTTTATCATATACTGTTCCTACAAATTTTATTCTTTTGTCTTTATCAAAGTTTGTTTTTTCTTTTAGCTCTTCATAGAATTTATTTTTTTCTACATTTGTGATAATTACTAAGTCTTTTTTTGTATTCGATTTTATAAATTCTTTTATCATCGTTTCATAATTATTTTCTGGAACAAATCTTCCTACTATTAAATAATATCCATTTCTTTTTATGTTTTTTTGGGTGCACCAATTTACTAACTTATTAACGGTATTAGCTTTGCCACACTCTGAACCATATGCTATAAATGTAGTATTAGGTTTATATTTTTTATACTCTTCTTTTATATATTTTTCAATATTTAAAGAATCACATATAAGTAGGTCTGCATGTTTTGCCATTTGCTTTTCACATACTTTGAAAAATTTTTTTAAAATGAAATTCCACTTATCTCTTTTCCATTCTAATCCATCTGGGTTTACATACACTTTTGCACCTAGTTTATGAAACCTTTTTACATACATATTTATAAATAGCCCTACACCAGTTCCTAATATATATATGGTTGCATTTTTTACATTATTATTTTTTATGTATTTTATTGTTCGTTCTAATGCCACTAAATCATAGTATTCTGCCTTTGCTGCTCCTATATTAGGTACCTTTACATTAAAGCACCTACTTTCATTATATTCAAATTCATTATTGCTTTTTGAAAGGCATGCAACATGATATTTTATATTTTTATTTATCTTTCTGGCTGTCAAGTTTTCTACAAAAGTTTCAAAACCACCATAATTTGCTGGTATTCCATTAGAGCCAATTATAAATACATTTTTTTTGTCCATTTAATTTTCTCCATTCTTTAGAATTTATTTAATACTATTGCTACAAACATTTTTAGGTTAATATAGTTATCATTTGTTCTAAATTTCTTGTTTTGTAATAACCATCTTTTTGCTCTTATATCAAAGTTATAGTTTATTAAGTTGTTTGCTAATTGATTTGCTTCTATTGTTATTTCATCTGGATACCCACTTTTTAGTTCCCTGGCTATTTGTGCTCTCATTCTGATATTTCTTTTAAATGCTATTTTGTATTGTTTTTTTATTTTTTTCAATTTTGCATCTCTATATCCTATTAAATTTTTCTCATGTTGTCTATATTTAATGTATGAATTTTCGTCTATAATTACGTTGCCACCCACTGCATAACATACTCTAGTTATCCAAGAGTCATGCATTATTATGAATTCTGGTTTATATTTTTTTAGTAAATTACGTAAACTATTATTAAATACTTGTGTACAGCCAGTTGCAAAGTTCTTTACCATTTCTCCTTCTAAGCAGAAATTACCTTGTACTTTTCTAAATTCTATTTCATTTAAATTTTCATCTACCACTTGCAAAGCAGATATGTAAAGTGATGGCTCATTTTCTTTGCCATTCATTTTATTTATTGCTGAAATTATTTTTTTAGAATCCCATACATCGTCTTGGTCTGCAAATGCATAGTAGTCTGCTTCATTTGAATTATATATTAAGTCCATAAAACTTCTAGCTGGTCCTAAGTTTTCTCCTCTGTACATACTTACATTGCTATTTTGCTTAACTATTTCATTGATGATGTTTATTGTTCCATCTGTTGAACCATCATCTCTTATCATTAGCGATATTTCTACATCTTCTTGATTTAAAATGCTATCTATTTGTTCTTTTAAAAATCTTTCTCCATTGTATGTTGACATTAATACTTCTACTTTTTTATTCATTTTTCTTTACTCCTAGTTTTTACTAGTTCTCTCCTTACTTAATTTATTTTTTATATTTATATATATTTTTGATATAGTTAATGCTACTATAATTCCTGTTAAAACTCCTAGTGAATCTATACAAACATCTCTAAATTCACAGCTTCTCCCTTGTATAAATAATTGATGTATTTCATCTGTCACAGCATATAATGTTCCAAATAACCAGCTAAATAATATTATTTTATTTTTGCCTCTATCTTTTTTGTATTGTAAAGGCATGCATTGTTCATCTGTATAGCATACATCATTTTCTTTCTTACATGCAAGCGCATAATTCATAGTAAAAAAACCAAGTAAAGTATATATTGAAAAGTGTGCTAATTTTCTAACTATGTGCTGTAGCACTTCATTTGCCATATATTCCTTTTCATGTTCTTGCATATTTTTTAGCTTTGGTACTACTTTAATCACTAAGTTTACAACTTTTCCACTTGAAGTGCTTGATGTATCTGCTACTTGGTTTGAGAAGTAGAATATGGTTATGCAGTTTATGATTATTAGTGTTAAAAATATTATTTTTTTAGTTTTCATTTTTCTCCTTTTTTAATTAAAAATTAAATATTGGATGAATTCTCCTCCATCTACACATATTTTTTATATTGTAGAAAAGTACACTATTTTTTAAGTTAAGACTATAATTCTTAATCAGTTATGACTGTCATAGAGAATTTATGTAAATTATGTCATTTCTTGTCTTTTTCTATTTTTTTGATTTTCTACATTCTGTTTGGCATTTCTATTCCTAATAATTTTGCTCCTGTTTTTAATATTGTTCCTACTACATGTGTTAGATATAGCCTTGCGTCTTGTAATTCTTTTTCTTCTGTAATTATTTTATTTGCAGTATAAAAACTGCTGAAGTTTTGACTTAGTTGTATTAAGTACCTTGATAATATTGATGGCTCATTTTTTTCAGTTACTTGTTTTAGTATATTTTCAAAATTATATATTGTTTTTATTGTTTCTACCGATTGGTTATCTTCTAATTTGCTAATATTTATATTTTTAAATTCTGGTACATATCCTGCTTTTTCAATAACACTTTTTGTACGAACATATATATATTGGATATATGGTCCTGTTTCTCCTTGGAAGTTTAACATTGCATCCCAGTCAAAAATTTCGTCTTTAATTCTACTATTTGCTAAGTCGTTAAATATTACTGCTCCTATTCCAACTTTTTTGGCAACTTCTTCTTTTTCTTCTAAAGCTGGATTTTTTTCTTCTATTACTTTTAGAGCTCTTGTTATTGCTTCATTTAGTAGATCTTCTAATTTTATAATGTTTCCTTCTCTTGTTGACATTTTTCCGTTCTTTAAGCCTTACCATACCAAATGGAACATGTTCTAAACCTTTTATGTATTTTTCATTTAAGTCTAATAATTTTGCTACTTCAAATACTTGTTTAAAATGTAGCACTTGTTCATATGATGTTACATATAGTGCTTTATCGAAGTCATAGTTTCTTGCTCTATATAAAATAGCTGCTAAGTCTCGTGTTGCATATGTTGTTGAACCATTTGTTTTTCCTATAATACATGGTGCTGTATCTTGGCCTAAGTTAATTATACGAGCTCCTTCTGATTCTACTAGTTTTCCTGTTTTCTCTAATTTTTCTACTACTTCTTCCATTTTGTCTGAATAAAATGCTTCTCCATTCCAAGAGTCAAATTTACTTCCTAATAGATCATATACTTTTTGAAACTCTTTCAAACTTAGATTTCTAAATCTTGTCCAAATTTCTATGCAGTAGCTATCTCCATCTTCAAGTTTTTTAAAATTATTTCTACATTCTTCTAAAACTTTTTCATCTTGTTTACAAAGTTCATTAATTCTTATATAAATTTTTGTTAGTTCATCAATTGGGTTTTCTTCTATGTTATATTCTTCTCCCCACCTTTTATAACCTTCTATTAATTTTCCAAACTGTGTTCCATAGTCACCTAAGTGGTTTATTCCAGTAACATTATATCCTAAGTATTTGTATATATTGTATAATGCTCCTCCAATTACTGTTGAACGTAAATGGCCTATATGGAATGGTTTTGCAATATTTGGTGATGAATAATCTATGACAATATTTTTTCCTTCTCCAACTTTTGATGTTCCATAGTTTTCTTTTTTTATTTCAAATTCTTTTAATACTTCTTCTACTAATATATTATTATTTATATAGAAGTTTAAGTACCCACCTACTATTTCTACTTTTTTTATATATTTTTCTTCTATTTCTAATTTTTCTTTTATATCATTTGCTATGGCAGGTGGTGCTTTTTTTAGTTCTTTTGCGAGTTTAAAACATGGAAAAGCATAGTCTCCCATTGAAGTATCTTTTGGAATTTCTATAAATTCTTCTAATTCCTTTTCATTTATATTGCTTGCTTTACTTATAGCTTTTGCTATTATGTTTTTTAAATTTAACATTGTATCATACCTTTCTTTATTATGTTTTTAAATTAATATTTTTTGTAAATCATTTTTTTAATATAGTAAACCATTTTCTTAGTTTCTTCTAATTTTGAATATTATATATATAGTTGAAATTTGAATTCATCTTTTTAGTGTAGAATTCATAACTAAATCCTTTATATATATTACCAAAAAAATCCATTTTTTTCAATGGATTTTTTTGTTTTTACTTAATTATTTATGCAAAATTTTATTTTTTCTATAATTTTTGCTCAATTTCTTCTTTTGTTTCTGCTACTATATATTCTATAGGCTTTTCATTATTATCAGTTAAATTGGTATATACTTTGGAATGAGCATTATATAAATGTGGATTATTATAATGTTCTACTTTAGTTATTAATGAATTTCTCATTAATATTTTTTTGGGTCTTCCATTAACTGACATAAGCTCAGTCATATTTATTCCTAGTGATTTCATTTGTTCACTAATTTCATTTAGTGTTTCTTTTACTTGATATATTGCTTTTCCTTTCATGCTGTTGTCAATAATATTGGTAATTATTTTTGACCGTGCATTTGTGTATATACTATTTACCTCTTCAATTATTTGTATAAAAGCAGGACTAATTTCTACTTGTCTTGGCATTCCATTTACTTCCATTAGCCTAATATCTTTCATACTGTTTCCTCCTTTTTTTAAGTGTTTAATTATTCACTTACATTTCTATTTACTAGTTTCTATAAGCATTATAACATAATAATATATTTTTTCAATACTAAAAGTCAAAAAATATGGCTATAAAAAATTGACATATTTCACATAATGTGATATATTGATTTAGCAACTATAAATAGTAGTTTAAGAAAGGTTAGGTAAACAACATGGTAAAAAATGAACTTCAAAAGTTGTCAACAGAATTACATGACATATGTGATTCATTATTAGTAGTAGAGCTCGCATATATATTTAGCCCATCATCTGCTGAAAATAGTGCAATTACTACTTTAATACGGTTAACTACTTGTATACACAGTCTAAAAAAATACACATTATATAATAAAGAGTGTAATGAACTATTAGATGAAATAGAACATTATACTTCTAATGAATCTTCTAGCCTAGAGTGTATTGTAGTAAAAACGGAAGAACTTATTTCTAAAATAGATCAGATTTTAGAAGTAGATTTGTTTGCTTCTTTAAAAAATGAATGTGCTGAAGTTAAAGATACAATTTCTGATGCCATTCCTGGTGAAGTAAAGACTGCATATAAATCTGTAGTTAACACCTTACATGATGTAGGTCGTAAAACAGAGCAACAGTTAAAATCAAAAATTAAAAATTGGCTGTTCTCAGATGACAATGATGGTAATGAATAATTTATAAAAACCTTAAGGCGAGGAAAAACTTATCCTCGCCTTTTTTTAATTTCAAGTCACAACTAAAAACAAATATTTTTTATCTGACAAAATGTTCCATTCTTATTTATTAATCTCCTAAATTAATACCAATATTTCTAGCAGTTGTTACTAAATCATCATCCATAGTAACTATTTTTACATTTCCTAGTGTTCCATCTTGAATAGCTCCTATTTGTTTATTATTTCCAACTACATCTTCTAGTGGTACAAAGTCTAATTTTCCTTTTTTAATTACTGTAAGGACATTAAATTTACCTTCAATAGCTAGCTGCATTGCTTTTGAACCATATTTTGTAGAAAGTACTCTATCATATGCTGTTGGTGTTCCTCCTCTTTGCATATATCCTAATACTGTACATCTTGCTGTTAGCCCTGTTAGTTCTTCTAGCTCTTTTGCAACTTTTTCTCCTGCACCTCCAAGTCTAATATTTATTACACCTTCTCCACCAGTTCTTTCATCTGATACTGATATTTCTCCTCCTTTTGGAAATGCACCTTCTGAAACTACTACTACACTAAAGTTCTTTCCTAATTTTTGCCTTTCTTTTATTGCTTCTGCTGCTTTATTTATATCATATGGAATTTCTGGAATTAATGCTACATCTGCTCCTCCTGCTATTGCTGATTCTAATGCTATCCACCCGAGCTTCTCTTCCCATTACTTCTAATACCATTATTCTATTGTGTGTTTCTGCTGTTGTATGAAGTCTATCTAATGCTTCTGTTGCAACTGATACCGCAGTATTATACCCAAAAGTTATATCTGTGCATGCAACATCATTATCTATTGTTTTTGGCACTCCTATAACATTTATTCCTTTTAAAGAAAGGTCTCTTGCACATTTTTGTGTACTATCTCCACCTAGTGTAAATATACAGTCAAATTCATCTTCTTTTACATTTTGAATGCATTTATCTGATAAGTCCTTGTATTCCACATTTCCATTTTCATCTACTACTTTATAATGAAATACATTTGCATTTGTTGAAGATGAAATTATTGATCCACCTTTTTGAAGTATTCCTGATGCTTTATCAACACTACTTAATTTTATATAGTCATTTTTAAGTAGTCCTCTATATCCGTCTATAAATCCATAACATTCTACATTATTACTTTCAGCAGTTTTTACAATTGCTCTTATAACAGCATTAAACCCTGAAACATCTCCACCATTTGCAAGTATTGCTACTTTCTTTACCATAACTATTTTTCCTCCTATTTTTTCTTACCTTGTTTCTTATTATACCAATAAATGAATTTTTTACAACAGTTTTTCTAAATTTTTGAATAAAATAATCTTTAAAGGGCTCAGGCTTAAGTGCCTCAACTTTTAAAGGCTTTCTGCGTTAATACTAAAATCTGATCCCAGTAAGTAATATATTTCACATATACTGTTGCTTTTTTTCCTTATTTATTATATATTATTTTCATAATTAGTTGTAGCTTTTAACCCTTACAAAATAATTTTGAAAGGATGGTAAAAATATGGTAGACAAAAAATTATTTATGGTTATTAAAAATAATATTGAATGTGCATTTTGTAAGCAGCCTAATTGCCCTCTTCGGTATCAACCTGAGCATTTCATTAAAATCAATGGGTTGAAACATATATGTAAAAAAGAGTATGAAAAAAGAATAAATAATGCTTGTGGAATGAAATGAAAGGGCTGGAAAAAATCGTAAAAAGGGACAGGAGAATTTGACACACTTTATCTTTTAAAGGTTTATCAATTTCCCCTCGTCCCTTTTGACATACTTTTTTACAGCCTCTTTTATTTATTACTTATATGTATATTACCAATTTCTGCTTGCATTTCTCTTGCTATAATATTTTGAATTTGCGCAATTTGTTCTTGTTCTAATTTTTCTGCTCTCACTACTACACTAATACTATCCCCATTAATAAAAATTACACTATCATTCATTCCTTTTGTTTTTATTAAATTTTCACATATCATTATTTTATTTTTACAGTCATTTATATTTTTTATTTCTGTTTGTGCAATTGTTTTTTGGTCTGATGCTATGTTTTGATTTTCTAATATTTTTTCGTATGTTTCTATCATTTGTGAATACATGGTGTCTCTTGTTAGTTTTGAAGATGAAAAATATTCATCTATATTTTTTGTATTTGTTGTAACTGTTTCATTAGTAGTTTTATTGTTTTCTATTTCTGTATTAGATTTTTCAGTATTTACATTTTTATTGTCTGTATCTTTATCGCTTTTTTCATTACTAGTAACTATACTTTCAGAGTTTGTATTAGTTTGTTCTACTGCATTACTATTAACTAATTTAGCATCTCCAATTCCTGCATAGTCTATATAATTTAGTTCTGAACTTGTTTCAATTGTATTATCTCCACTATTTGCAGTATAACTTAAATATCCTGCTGAAACTAGCATAAGTGCTATAACAAAAACAATAATTTGATTTCTTTTTAAACTTTTCATTTTTTATCCTCCTATTTCACATTCTACTTACTCATCTCAAACACCTGTATTTTGTGTGTTGCAAGCCCTGTCGCTGCTTCTACTGCTTGTGTTATTTTTAGTTTTATTTCACTATTTCCGTGCTCCTGTTGCTATTATTATTGCTCCTTCTATTTTGGGTTTTACTATACTTTGTGTCACTGGCACCTTTTCTCCATTTTTGTCTTGATATATTACTTCTTTTTTATTAGATGTTTGACTTATTTTTCTACTTCCTCCACCGGGAATCCGCTTCTTCTGTATCACTTTTTGTACTGTCTTCATTATACATTGCAATTGTTTCACTACTTTGTGAATATGTAATTAAAACATTAGTCTTCCCTACTCCATCTATTTTTGAAAGTATTGTTTCCAAGTTTTCTTGTAACTCATCTTTCGTACTACTTTGTGATATGGTATTCTCTTTTGCTAGTGTTTTACCTATACTATTAGTTTCAGTCTTTCCTTCTTTTTTGTTATCTTTTAATATCATATTTATTACTATTATTGTAATTATTAGAATTATTACAAATACTACCAAATTTTCAATTTTCTTTTTATTGTTTCCTTCATTATTCTTAAAAATATTTACAATTTTATTCATTTGTTCTTTTAACATATTATTCCTTTCCTTTTGGAGATTGGAAGTTAGATTTTGAGCAATTTCTTTAAAGGATTTACCCTTCAACTTCCCTTCTAACCTCTTATTTTATATTTATATTATTTTTATCTATTTCATATACTGAAGATATGTATTCTTTTATTTCGACTATTTCTTTTGTTGTTAGTCTTATCATTTCAGTAGTTTCTTTGGTAGTGCTATTTTCTATTTTTACTTCGATATTTACTTTTTCAATTTCATTTATATTTTTTTCTTCTGTTTCTTCTTTTTTGTTTTCTCTTTTGCTTAAAGTCATATCTATATTTTTAACCTTATATTCATCAGTGTTTTCTATTTCTATTTGTATACTATTTACAATATAACCTTTGTCTTCTATTTTTGCTTTAATATCTTTTTTTAAGTTTAAAATATATACTTCTTTTATATTAGAATTATTGATATTTTCTAAATTTTTAGTATCTATTTCATAACTAGCGATTTTATCTTCATATTTATTTATATCAATAATAGAATCTAATTTAATTTCAGTTCCAGTAAATTTACTTATAATTGGTGAAACTATAGTAAATACTATATATACACCTATTACTACTTTTATATATTTTTTACTGTTGCCATTTGGAAGTAGCATTTCTATAATGCTTCCTATTATTACAGCTATAATTATTCCTTGAACCCATGAGGTTATAAATTCCATCTCTATTTCTCCTATCTATACATAAGCCCACTGTTCGATATTTTAATAACTAGGGTTGTACCTATTATTAGCATTACTGATACAGTTGTAATTACTGCAAGTAAAATTTTAAAGGTATCTCCTATACCGCGAAAGTAGGTCTATTATTTTTTTGTCTGCTATTGGCTGGCAAATGGCTGAGCCTATATAATATGTTGTCATTAAAAGTACTAACCTTATAATTGGAACTATACATATTCCTAGTATTACTATTACTCCAATTATACCTACCGCATTTTTTAGTATTGTTGTAGCTCCTATTACTGAGTCTACTGCGTCTCCTAATATTTTTCCTACAACAGGTATAAAGTTTGCAACTGCTGCTTTAGTAGTTTTTGCTGTTATTCCATCTACGGTACTTCCGAAGAGTTCCTTCTAGTGAAAGTAAACCTACAAATAAAGTAAGTACCACTCCTAATACCCACACTACACTAGATTTAAAAAATTTTGCCAGTTTGTCTAATTGTATTCTATCTGATATTTTTGAAACTATAGAAAGTGATGTTGAAACTAGTACTACTGGAATTATTACAGCATTTATAAAATTTCCTATAAAAGTTATAAGAAATAATAAAATTGGTTGCAGTAAATTTACAGATGCTATACTTCCTGTGCTTAACATTAAAGTAGTAAGAAGTGGAACTAAGCAATTCGAAAAGCTTACTAAATTATTAATAGAATTCTTTACCATAGTAACTACATCTGCAAAATTCGTCATTATTAAAGTTACTATTAATATGTATTGAACATAGTACGTTATTTGTGTAATTCCTTGGTTTTCTAAGCCTTCGCTTATACTTTTTAGTACACTATGTATTATAACTATTACCATAATGCTTGCTATTACTCTAATAGATACAATAGTTTCTTTTCCTATCAAATTTAGTATACTTTTGCCTAATAGTTTATTGTCTATATTTCCTGTTATAGCTGAATTTAAAAGTTTTCCATAGTCCACATCTCCAAATACATCTTCTGTATATTTTTTTGATTCGTTTATGAATTTTGGAATATTTAAAACTTCTTTTTGCGAAGATATTATTTCATCTTGGCTTACTTCTTCTGCATATGTTAAAGTTGGGAATAATAGAAATATGATTAGGGCAAAAATTAGAATTATTTTTTTCATTTGTGAGCTCCTTTTCCCATTGGGGACGTTTCCTTTTGGGGTATCTGACACTTTTGGGAATTCATAATATGTACTGGCATAAGGTTTGTTACTACAATTACCTTTAAGCTTTATAATATTTATGGCAATACCTTTACTATTGTTTCCAACAACCCCGATATAATTGGAATAGACATAGAAACAATAACCACTTTTCCTCCCATATCCATTTTATTAGCAATTGCTGTCTCTCCCGAATCTTTACATATACTTACTGCAAATTCTGTTAAAAATGCTATTCCTGTTATTTTTATAAGTAATGTTAAAAACTGATTATTAATTGCTGTTTTATTAGCAAGGTTATTCAAAAGTTCTACCACTCCTGATATTTTGCTAAGTATAATTCCAAGTATTAATGCTCCTGCAATAAGTGATACATATATAACAAACTCAGGTTTATATTGTTTTAAAATTATTATTATAATTAAGGCAATTAAGCCGTATTCCTATGATTTTTATAATATCCATTATTAGCCTCTTTCCAAAATTTCCAAAAGGGACGGCCTTTTTTTTAAAATTTTTACCAAAAGTGACACCCCTTCTACTTGCTTTTATTTTTATTTATAAAAGGAGTGTCCCTTTTAGCAATTTTTTTCGAAAAAAGGCCGTCCCTTTTAGTTGATTATAATCCGAATATTGTTCTTACTGTGTCAAACAATGTGCTTATTTCTTTTATTACCATTGTTAGTACTATTACTAAACCTGCTAGAGTTGTCATCATTGCTTGGTCTTCTCTTCCTGCTCTTACTAGTACTTGGTGTAGTACAGCAACTAGTATTCCTATTGCTGCTATTTTAAATAATAAATTTATATCCATATGTATACCTCTCTGTTTTATTTTCTTAAATTATTAGTTTTTTTTATTTAGTGCTTTGGATGAAGATTCTAAGTTCTATATTAATATTATTACTACTGCTAGTCCTATTGTTATGCCTAATGTTTTGTACATTTTTACATATTTTTGTTTTTCTTCTTCTGCAAGTTCTATTTGGGTATCTAAGAAATTTTCTACTAATTCTACTTCATTTACTTGTCCTTCTATATCTACTTTTCCTAATAAATTACTTAAGTTTTTTAGTACTTCTATGTCTTCTTTTGTCATGTTTGTGTTTGATTCTTCTAGGGCTTCTTCCCATGCTTTTCCTGCATTTTGATTGTCCATTTTTTCACAAACATTTTTAAAGATATTTGATATGTTTGGGTTTGTTTTTTGTGATATTTCTTTAAAGGTTTGTGGAATTGGTTCATATGTAAATTTTATTTTTGTGCTAAACATATTTAGTGCATTTTTCATTTCTTTTAAGTCTTTTACTCTATTTAAATATTTTTTCGAAATTAGTATTCCTATATATGTTGTTGAGGATAAAATTAATATTAATGTTAAACATTTTATTATTTGCATACTTGTTACCTTGTCCTTTTTATTTTGATTTTTATATTTCTATATTAATTATATTCATGCAAATTTTATTTTAGAACAAAAAAGAATGGAAAAATTAATTTTCCATTCTTTTTATTATTAATTTTTTATTGTTTTAAGCTCATAATTCCAATTGCTGTGTAAAAGCATCCTATACCTGTAATAATGCAGAATGATATTAGCAGCCAAGGAATATTACTATTCGTTACTGCCCAAACGAGTACAAGTGCAGATGGTATAAGTAGTAGTCCTAATACTATCATTAATATAGCAACTTTGTTCCGATTTTTCATGTAGGCTCCTTTCATTTTGCTTTGTAAGTTATTATATATTTTTAACTTACTGCCTGTTTTATTAATTGATATAGTATATAGAATATATTTTTTTCTGGTGTGAATATCTCATCATGTACAAACTTAATAATATTAAGTGCATTGCCACAGATAATTGTAACAATAATTATTGTGCATATAATAATTATTATATGTTTAAGTATCTTCCGCTTCATATGCGTTCCTTTCAAAAGCAACCTATTTAAGTTTACATATTGTATTATACATTATTTTCTAAAAATTGTAAATACTTTCATCTGATTTTATTTGCACATATATTTTTTCTTGTTTATTTAATCCATATACTCTCTCTATTCCACACTTTTCTTTTTTATCACTTAAAAATATTATTCTTTCAAAGCAATAGTTTTCTATTAATTTATTTAGTGCTGGGTTTAGTTTTATATCTTCTATGGTGCTTCCATGTGCTGTAAATATTCCCTTTATGCCACAGCATATTCCATAGCGTATTGCTTCTACATCTTCCATGTTTCCTATTTCGTCTGCTACTATTACTTTTGGACTCATTGAGCGAATTAGCATTGTCATTCCTAAGTGTTTTGTTATTCCATCTAATATGTCTGTTCTTATGCCTACATCATTTTGTGGAATTCCTCTATACATTGCTGCTATTTCTCCTCTTTCGTCTACTACCCCTATGTTTATTCCTTTAAATTGCGCTCCTTCTATTCCATTACTTATCCTTCTTATCAAATCCCTTAGCAATGTAGTTTTTCCTACTCCTGGAGGGGATACTATTAGTGTGCTATATATATTGTTTTCTTCATGGTTTATTACATATTTTATTATTTTATCACTTGCTCCTAGTATCTGTTTTGCAATTCTAAAGTTTAAACTTGATATGTATGATATATTTAGTACTTTGCCATCTTTTATAACTGTATTTCCTGTAATTCCTACCCTATGTCCTCCTTTTAAGGTAATATATCCGATTTGCTATTTGATTTTGATAGCTGTATATAGAATTATCACATATTTGCTGCAATATATCTAATATTTCTTCTGATGTTATATTATATTCAATTATTATTTCTGCTTGTCCCAATTTCATTATTATTGGTCTATTTACTCTTATGCGTATTTCCTCCAAATAGTTTAGATTTATATTGTTTTTTACGAAATATTCGTCTATTTTTCTTACTACATTATTAGGAAAGCATCTTAAAATGTTATTTATATTTATCATAATATTAATAGTATATGCTTTTAAAACATTGTTTAGAACTATAAATTTTAAACACGGAAGTGGCTCTACGCCACTCTGAGCAGTATTGCTTGCCCATACAAGTTGATTTTTCCTACACAATAAGAAAAAGAGAAAACTTAATTTCTAAATTTTCTCTTTTTGTTTTAATATTAGACTCCTACTGTTATTGCTGCAAATATAAAACTTACAAATATAACTATTGTCATAATCTCAAATGCTATTTTAGCTGCTGCTGTCTTTTCTGAATATGCTATATTGATTATGCTCGTTTCTCCCCCTGGTTTTAATGTAAGAAGTGTTTTTTCAGTTTTCATTTTTACGTTTGTAATTTTGCCTTCTTCTTTTACTATTGTTGCCTCTGCCTCTTTCATTTCCTCTGGAATTTTCTTTTCCAAAATAATGTCTCTTGCAATGTTTCTTAATTCTTCTTTTATTTCTTCTGAATCTTCACCTATGTTCATATTTTTTGCCCATAGTATTCTCCGTTTAGCTATTGGCAATGCAATTAAATAGCAAATTCCATAAATTCCACCAATAAACAGCATAAAAATTAATCCAGCTAACATTACAGTATCCTCCTTTTGTGCATATTGCACGATGCTTATTTTTATATGTTACTTTTAAAATTTTACCATAGATCACATAATTTTACAAGGTATATACTTATTTAAGTTTCGATATTTTTTCTGAATATCATAATTCTATTCTTCCCAATTGTGGTATATTTCTGATACGTCATCTAAGTCTTCTAGCATATCTATTAATTTTTCCATTCTTGCTGTTCCTGCTTCGTCTAGTGCAACATATGTTGATGGTACCATTTGCACTCCTGCTTCTAAGAATTCTAATCCTTCTGCTTCTAATTTTTCTCTTACTTCTGAAAATGTTTCTGGTGATGTTGTTATTTCGTATATTTCTTCTTCTACTCCAAAATCTTCTGCACCTGCATCTATTGCAAGCATCATTAGGCTATCTTCGTCAATAGAGCAGTTTGCTTTGTCTATTACTATTATTCCTTTTTTAGCAAATAAGTATGATACACAGCCTGATGTTCCTAAGTTTCCTCCACATTTATCAAAAGCATGTCTTACATCTGCTGCTGTTCTATTTTTGTTGTCTGTTGCTGCTTCTACTATTAGTGCAACTCCGTTTGGTCCATATCCTTCATATATTATTTCTTCATAACTTTCATTACTTGTTGATGCTTTTTTTATTGCATTATTAATAGTATCGTTTGGCATGTTAGCTGCTTTACATTTTGCTATGACATTTTTTAACTTTGAATTTCCTGCTGGATCTGGCCCACCTTCTTTTACTGCTATTAATAATTCTCTTCCTAATTTAGTAAATATTTTTCCTCTTGCTGCATCTGCTTTTCCTTTTTTAGCTTGAATGTTGTGCCATTTTGAATGTCCTGACATGTTTAATTCCTCCTTTAATTTTCCTTGTATTTAAGCCATTTACAGGCTTTTTACTAATATTTTTATCAAAAATTTAATTTGTTGATATTCCTGGGTTTGCGGGTTCACATTTTTTTGGATTGTGCCAAAATTGTGCCAGAAATTATCTAAAAATATGTTTTACAATTTATACTTGTACAAGCACAAATTGTATTTTATTTTCTACTCATATATGATAACACATCTTTTTCTTTTTGTGTAGCCTTTTTTATTGATTTTCAAATTTTTTATTACTTGTACAATGACTTTTTGTATGTTTTTTAATATTATGCCACTTAGCCACTCCTGACATTAATTTCAATTTATTAAAGTTTTAAGTCTTTTCTCTTTTCTTTAGATTCCACCAATAAAATCTTCTTCATCTTCATCCATAAGTCCAGTTTCTTTTGAAAAGTCTATTTCTTTTGGTTCATATTGATATGAATCCAGCATCCCATTTTTATAATTATCAACATATTTTCTTATATCTTTCTTTTCTTTTAACTCTCTTCTTTTGATAATAATCTTTTGCACCCCATTTTCTATTGTATCATCTATATAAATTTCTTTTTCTGAAAACGTTTCTATTATTCCTTTCAGTCTATCCCATTCTTCACTATTTATTTGTCCACTTTCTATTTTGCTATAATCAATATTTGAATCATTAGATAAAATTTTATTTATAATTTGTTTTTTATTAACCTTTGAACTAAAAATTGCAATTGGATTATTTATTTTTTGTAACACATTAGAAATGACATCCAAAGCTACGTCTTTTGTATAATTCTTTAAATTTAATATAACTAATTCTTCTCTATCTGACTTTTTTGTACTATCATCTATGTTTGATATTTCTGTTAAAATTTTATTGACATCACTAATTTCTTTTATTTTCATTGTAATTTTTCTCCTTCTTTATTACGAAAGTAACAAGGTTCTGGGATACCTCGCCTACAGGCTTTGCCTGTAGGTGGGTCAGGTTCTTATATTACTTTAATCTTAACTTTACTTATCATATTTTATTTTCTCTAATTTCTAATATCTCCTTTTCACTAAAACCACATAATTTTAATCCTTCGTCAGTAAACCAATAAAATGAACTATGATATTCTTGTATTATTTTCTCATAAGCACTTATAAATAATGTAATATCTATTTCGTCTTTTAACAAACTACTAACTGATTTTAATAATCTATCTATACCTTTTAAATTCCCCTCAAAATATTCCCAACTATCATAATCAAAAACATTGTCATAAAGAAGTTCGTTATTGTCATTTATTATATAACCTGGACCCTGCATATCAGAACAGTCAAAATTTCCCCTGCTTAATCTATCTTGAAACTTATCATTCCAAGTTATCAAATTGTCTAATACAAATGGAAATTTTTCATAATTTAAAATATGCCCCCCTGCAAAAGGTGTTTGAGATGTAGCAATTAATAAATCTCCTCTTTTAAATGGTGTTGGTATATTTAAACAAATACCTTGAATATCTAACCATTCATTTTTATAATCATAGATATTTACCATTTCCAACTTTCTATCTTTATTAATTTTATATTCTGCCGCAATATTATATTTACTATCTTTTGAAAATTCTCTCTTTCTAATTAAAAAACTAATAATTTTTTGTTTTTCATCTTCTTTTAATTTATAGTATATGAGTATCATGT
>CATNCV010000039.1 GCA_950096965.1 uncultured Clostridiaceae bacterium
AAACAAAAAATTAAATCTTGAGCCTGCCTCCGCGGCGAGCGGAACAAGCCAAGATTGTACATAGGTGAAATATTTGCTAATAAAATAAAGCTATTTTTTAGTGAAATTTTCAAAAAGTATTGACAATCGATTAAGGCGATTATTTAAAAAACTTCAGCCTATTAATAATACTCTATTCAAATTTTAAAATAAAAATTTGAAACATTTATTTTGCTAAGCAAAATAAATTAAAGCAATTCCTATACAAATTGAACAATCAAAATGCCAAAAAGTTACATTTATTACTATTATGTAATTTTTAATCGTAATAGAATTTAAAATACTAATTTGGTAAAATAAAAATTTTTAAACAATAGCCTTACAAATAATATAAATTATAATTGCCAAAACTTTATAAAAGTGATAATATATAATAAAAACAAAAGGAATGAATAAAAATGAATAAACAAGAACTAGAAAAAATAAAACAAAAAGCATTAGAAGAACACATACCAATAATAATGGACGATACATTAGAAGTTGTAGATGAAATATTAACAAAAATAAAACCAACAAAAATACTAGAAATAGGCACAGCAGTAGGATATTCAGCAATGTGCTTTTCAGAATATTTGCTTGAGGGAGGAAAAATAGACACAATAGAGCGAGACGAAGAAAGAATACTGCAAGCAAAAGAAAATATAAAAAGAGTAGGAGTAGAAGAAAAAATAAACATCTATGAAGGAGACGCAGTAGAAATACTACCTACACTAAAAGATAAATATGACATGATATTTATAGATGCTGCAAAAGGAAAATACCCATTTTTCCTAAAAGAAGCATTAAGAATGTTAAATGAAAATGGAATAATATTAGCAGATAATATACTATATAAAGGCTATGTAATGAGTGACTACAACAAACACAAGCAACGTACAGCAGTAAGAAACTTAAGACAGTACATTCATGAGGTAACAAATAATTCAAATTTAGAAACAAAAATATTAGAAGTAGGAGATGGATTGGCAATAACCAAAAAAATATTATAAAAAGTATTGATTAAGCAGTATAATAGTTGATTATAAAGTACAATTGTGATATAATATATTAGAAACAATGTAGATACTCATTTTGCAATTGCAGGAGGTAAAATATGAAATCGGAAAGACAAATACATTTTCTAGAAAAAATGCGGAAAGATGAATTTTATGAAGATGTTGTTTTTAAAGAGGGAAAAGACTACTTAAAAATATTTATGTCTAATTGGGCTGTTAAATTACAAAGGCATAAAAAAATAAACAGAAATACAACAATAAAGAAGTTCAAAGATTTACTAATCCCATTAGGAGAAGTTGAATTTCCTATTGTGATTGATTATGTTTTCAGTAGAAGAGGAATCCTCGACTTGAGCTTCTCAGATAGTGATGGAAAAGGATACTATATAA
Organism: uncultured Clostridiaceae bacterium; assembly: GCA_950096965.1. Lineage (GTDB taxonomy): Bacteria > Bacillota > Clostridia > TANB77 > CAG-508 > UMGS1663. The sequence goes on from CATNCV010000039.1 coordinate 1,425, forward strand.
TGGCTAATATATGTGACTACAATAAATTAAATACTTATATAGTTGGAAGAAGAAACAGCCAAATAGAACCACTAATAGATAGAGACTTTACATTAGAAATAACTACAGAAAAAATTGACTTAATTGAAACAGGAATTTTAAGACTAAAAGAAGATGGAACTAATTCTGATGGAGCAGTTAATTTATACTATAACAATAAAAATAATACTACAGAAGCAGAATTAAGTTCATATAAATTTAATAGAACAATCAAAATTCAATATCCAACAATGAGCTTAGAATTTGATAAAAAAGTAGAAGAATTTCTATTTAATAGCAATGAAGAACATTGGTATTACTATAATGTTTGTCCAATCTTAAAATGGATAACTGAAATGCTAGAAGAAAATGTATCATCAATTTCTATAAAAGCCGAAGTAGGCAAAGAAGTTTGCTCAGAAATAGAAGTAGTAAATGGAATAGTGCATAAATATACAAAAACAGAAATAGTAAATGAGGGAGAAATGCACACAATAAAAGTAATTTTCGCTAAGAACTTAAACGAATTTTTAGAAGAAAATAAATAGCATAAGAATAATAAAAAAAACTCGGAAATTCCGAGTTTTTTTATTTTATCTCTTAGAGAATTGTGGTGCTTTTCTAGCTTTTTTAAGACCGTATTTTTTTCTTTCTTTCATACGAGGATCTCTTGTTAAGTATCCATTTGATTTTAAAGTTGGTCTAAATTCGCTATTAGCTTCATTTAATGCTCTTGCTATACCATGACGAATTGCTCCAGCTTGACCTGTGAAACCTCCACCAACAACTTTAGCAATAACATCATATTTTGCTACTGTATTAGTTGCAGTTAATGGTTGTCTTACTATAGTTTTTAAAACTTCTGTACCAAAGTATTCATCAATACTTTTACCATTTATTGTAACTACGCCAGAACCTTCTACTAATCTAACTCTAGCGATTGATTTTTTTCTTCTACCTGTACCATAAAATACATTTTTTACTGAATTTGCTTTAGCCATATTATTTTACCTCCCAAACTTCTGGTTTTTGAGCCATATTTTCATGTTCGCTACCTGCATAAACTCTTACTTTTTTAAGCATTTGTCTTCCTAAGCTATTGTGTGGAAGCATACCTTTAATTGCAAGCATCATAGCTCTTTCTGGTCTATTTTCCATCATAACTCTTGCAGATGTTTCTTTCATTCCACCAATATATCCAGAATGATGTCTGTAAACTTTTTGATCTAATTTCTTTCCTGTTAAAACTGCATCTTTGCAATTTAATACAATAACATGATCTCCAACATCCATATGAGGAGTATAAGTTGGTTTATGTTTTCCTCTTAATAATTTTGCAGCTTCTGTTGCTACTCTACCTAATGGTTTATTAGCAGCGTCAATTATATACCATTTTCTTTCAATTTCACTTTTCTTTACACTATATGTAGTATTATTCATGGTAAAAATACCCTCCATTCATTATTTTTTATATTATTATATATATGAAACCACCTATAAAAACTACCGGGGAGAAGTTTTTGTATTTGGTAACATTTACTACTTACGCTTTACTATTCTAATACAAAAATGATAAAAAGTCAAGAAAAATATTAAAAAAAGTATTGACTTTTAAAAAAAAATGGAGTATTATAGTAATGTTCAAAAAAGAAGAAGTTATCCACTTCTCACCTTAACTATGTAGAAAAAGGTTAATAAATATACTTATTTCTAGTAAATAAACTAGAATTATATTTATGTGGTGGATTGGCTTCAAAGTCAGTCTTCTTTTTTTGATAAAAAGAATTTTGGAGGTGTTTTTTATAAAACAAGATTTACCTATTAATGAGCAAATAAGAGCAAGAGAAGTTCAAATAATTGATAATGAAGGGAATAAGGTAGGACCAATATCTATTCATGAAGCATTAGAAATGGCATATGAAAAGAAATTAGACTTAGTACTAGTAGCACCAAATGCAGAGGTTCCAGTATGTAAACTTATGAACTATGGAAAATATAAATTTGAACAAGCAAAAAGAGAAAAAGAAGCAAAAAAGAAACAAAAAACTTTTGAACTAAAAGAAATTAGAATAACTCCTAATATTGAAGAACACGACTTTGGTTTCAAATGTAAAAATGCAAGAAAATTTTTAGAAGATGGAAACAAAGTAAAAATTACAGTAAGGTTTAGAGGAAGAGAACTAAACTATGTAAAACAAGGAGAAGCAGGGTTAAACAAATTCATAGAAGAATTATCAGACATAGCAACTCCAGAAAAGAGACCAGTATTAGAAGGCAAAAACATGTTTATAATATTAGCGAAAAAGTAAAAAGCTAATAATAATATATAACAAAAGTCAGAAAGCAGAAGTTAGAAAATAGGAGTGAGAAGTCAAAAGTCAGAATTCAGAAATTAAATACTTTATTGTAATATTAAATTTCTGACCTATGACCTCCGACTACGAGCTTCTGATATTCGACATCTAGCCTCTGACCTCAAATTCAAAAAGGAGGAATTTACAATGCCAAAGCTAAAAACAAATAAAGCTGCAAAGAAAAGATATTCATATACAGCAACAGGAAAAGTTAAAAGAACAAAATCAAACAGAAGACATCTTTTAGCAAATAAAACATCAAGAGCAAAATCAAGAGGAAAAATACAAGATGCTTACGCAGATAAAACATGTGAAGCAGGAATCAAAAAAATGTTACCATATGGTAATTAATTAAAAACAAAAGGACGATTACGATAGAAAGTAATCTAAGAATAATAAAGAGGCGAGAACTATTACTATTTGAACACTAATTCATAAGGGGAGGGGACATTCCTTCAGCCCAAGTGAAAGTGACTCAAGGGTAAGGAGTGTCCCCTGACATATTTAAAGGAAGGTGAAAATAAAATGGCAAGAGTAAAAACAGCAAGAATAACACGTAAAAAACATAAAAAAATATTAAAAAGAGCAAAAGGATATTATGGAGCAAAACATTACAGATTCAGAATGGCAAAACAAGCCGTAATGAAATCAGGAATGTATGCATATGTAGGAAGAAAAGATAAAAAATCTAACTTCAGAAAACTATGGATAGCAAGAATAAATGCAGCAGCAAGAATGAACGGAATAACATACAGCAAATTAATAGCTGGAATGAAAAAAGCAAACATAGTAGTAAACAGAAAAATGCTAGCAGAATTAGCAGTAAGCGATCCAAAAGCATTTACTGAAATAGCTGAAATTGCAAAAAAAGCATAAATAGTAAAAATATGAACTAGTTAAAAAAACTGGTTCTATTTTTTATATACTAGGAAAGAAAAAATAACTATTGACGAAAATGAAATTTAAAGTTAAGATAAAATTATAATAATTAGCAAAGGAAGGAACTAAAAAATGAGAATAGGAATTGATATAGATGGAGTATTAACAAACATAGAAGAATTTATAGCAGACTATGAAGTAAAATTTTGCTATGAAAACAACTTAAGCTACAGAGTAAATTTAAATGAATACGATGAAGCAAAGGCTTTAGGAATATCAGCAGAAAATTGCGAAAAATTTTGGAATAAATATTTAAAATACTATGCAACAGAATATAGAGCAAGAGACTTTTCAGCAGAAGTAATAAAAAAACTAAAAGAAGATGGGCACGAAATATATATTGTAACAGCAAGAAATGAATATGGACTAACTGGTGATGACTATGGAAAAATGAAAGAATTTGTAAAAGAATGGTTAAAAAAGAATAACATATATTATGATAAAATATTACACACAGAAGAAACAAAATTACCATATTGTGTAGGAAACTATATAGATATAATGATAGAAGATAAACCAGAAAATGTAAAAGAAATATCAACAAAAATGCCAGTATTGTGCTATAATTGCAACTATAATGCAGATGTAAAAGGAAAAAATATAACAAGAGTATATAGTTGGTATGACATATATAACAAAATAAATCAAATGTGCAAATAAAGCACATTTGATTTATTTTATTGCTTCTTAATTTTAGGTTTAGCAATAAGAGAAGCCAAATATCCAAAAAATACAGCAGCAGCAATACCACCAGCGGCAGCCTTAACACCACCAACAAAAGCACCTATTAATCCACTTTCTTTAACAGCGTCGATAGCACCTTTAGCAAGGTTAGCACCAAAGCCAGTAAGAGGAACAGTAGCACCGCAACCTGCAAAATCAATAATATATTTATAAATACCAAGTCCGCCTAGAATAGCACCAGTCGTTACAAAAACAACTAAAATTCTAGCAGGAGTTAGTTTAGTTTTATCAATTAAAATTTGACCAATAATACAGATTATACCACCAACTACAAAACAGCGAAGTAGTTGTAACCAATCAATACTTTGTAAAAATTCCATAAAATTCTCCTTTCTTCCAATTGGGGACGTTTCCTTTTGGGGTATCTGTCCCTTCTGGGGTATCTGTCACTTTTGGGACATTTTGAGTTATATTGTAAATAAGTTCTTATATATTTAATTATAGTGAAAGTTTTACACTTCTAAGTGAAGTACGTACTCTACTGTTAAATATGAAAAATAGAATTTTAGTATACAAGATACTATTTATAGGAATATTTTCATATTAATAATTTTAACTATATTTTTTATAAAAATAGTTAATTAAATAAAGTAATTTCCACAAAAAAACTGATAAATGCCCCAAAAGTGACAGATACCCTAAAAGTGGCAGATACCCCAAAAGTGACAGATACCCCAGAAGGAAACGTCCCTAATGGGAACTTAGTTTTCTATTGCTATTGCGTGAGCTATTCCAGGTATACTTTCTCCTTGTTGACTACTTGTTGAGTTTGTTAATGCTCCTGTTGCAACTAGCAATACTTTATTTATCTTTTTCTCTTGTAATTGTTTATAAATATAACCAGAAAATACAGTTCCGATACATGCACAACCACTACCACCTGAATGGGTGTCTTGCGTGCTTTTATCAAATATTAAAACACCACAGTCATTATAATTTCCACTTATATTATAACCTTTAGTCTTACATAAATCTTTTACAATATCTTTTCCAATATATCCTAAGTCACCTGTTAATATAACATCATAGTAACTAGGCTTTCTACCAGTGTCTTCAAAGTGTGTTATTAAGGTGTCAAAAGCTGCTGGTGCCATTGCGGCTCCCATATTGTTAGCATCTTTAATACCCATATCTACTATCTTTCCTGGTGTTATATGTGTTATAAATGGACCATTTCCATCTTTTGATAGAACAGCAGCACCAGAGCCTGTTACTGTCCACTGAGATGTTGGGGGTCTTTGATTTCCAAGTTCTAGTGGAAACCTAAATTGTTTTTCAGCACTACAAAAATGGCTAGAGGTAGAGCAAAGGACATTTTTAGCAGCACCAGATTCTATAAATACACTACCTAAACACATACTTTCAACAAAAGTAGAGCATGCCCCAAATACTCCAAAAAATGGAATATTTATTTCGCGAAGTCCAAAACTTGAAGAAATACATTGATTAAGTAAATCACCTGCAAAACAAAAGTCAATATCTGAAGATGGTATATTAGATTTTGCAATTGCCATATTTACAGTTTCTTTTATAATTTTACTCTCAGCCTTTTCCCAAGTTTTTTCGCCCCAAAACTCATCATCCAAGCATTTATCAAAATACTTAGCAAGAGGACCCCCAGACTCCTTAGGTCCAACAATAGAAGCTACTTCAGTTATTGTTGGAGGAGAATCAAACTTAATAGTTTGTTTACCTAATTTATTCATTAAAATCATTCCTTTCGACCTACTACGCAAACAGTGTAGCAATAATACCAATAATTACCGAAGCAGATATACCATATACAAGTACAGGACCTGCAACTGTAAACATTTTTCCACCTACACCCATAACATAACCTTCAGACTTATACTCAATAGCAGGTGAAACTATAGAATTTGCAAAACCAGTTATAGGAACTAAAGATCCCGCACCAGCAAATTTTCCTATTCTATTAAATATATTTAAACCAGTTAAAAATGCAGCTATACCAATTAAAACGATTGCTACAACAGTATTACAAGCTTGTTGTTCCAAACCTTTAAACTTACAAAAATCAAATATAATCTGTCCAATAGAACAAATTAAACCACCAACCCAAAAAGCATTAAAGCAATTTTTAAGTATTGGCGAATTAGGAGACTTTTTATCCACATACTCACTATACTTCTGCGGATTTTCCAACGGATTTTCTCCCATAAATATCACTTCCTTTCCCTAGTCTCTATCCCTATCAATAGTAAACGACAAATCTAAATCCACATAATACTCAATAAGTTTTTTTCCACTTACCTTAGCACGTTGCTCTATTATTTTTACACTTGTAATATAATCTATAGTTTTAGCAGCTTCAGCTACAGTTTGAACAATAGCATCCTTCCATGATATGGTAGATGAACCAGTTACAATAATATGTTTTTCCATAACAATTAAACCTCCATAAAATCTTTATTAACCATATATTCTCCTAAAATTTCTAATTTTATACAAATTTTATAAAAAACTGTATTGATTTTGTTTCAATATAATATTAAAATAATGTAAGTAAGGAGGTAAAAAAATGCCAGCATGGGGAATGCACTTATTAATTGCAAAAAAAGTAAGTGAAAAAATAAATATAGAAAATTATAATAGTTTTCTAATAGGAAATATAGTTCCTGACATTAATAATGGATATCTAATACCAAATGTGTCAAAAATAATAACACATAAAGATACACACTACTATACAGAAGAAAAATATGCAAGCACAAATAAAGTAATGTATTATAACATAAAGAAATTTATAAATGACAATAAGGAAAATATAAAAAATCCTGTTGTAATAGGATATATTACACATTTATTAACAGATTTATACTGGAATGATTTAGCTTATGCAAAACATGGTTTACGCAATGAAGAAAATGAACTAATAGGAGTAAAACTAAATACTGGCGAAAATTTAATTGCAGATGGTGAAGGAAGAAGAAAAGTAAAAACAAATGACTTTAAAATTTTTACTAATTACATATATACAAATAATCTTTTAGATATACCAAAATATGAAGAGAAGCTAAATGATATGGTAAAATTAATAAATATTATAGACATAAATGAACAAGATATTAAACAAGCTATTCAATATTTAAATAGTGTAAAAAAAGGTTTAAATACAAAAGACTTAGAATATAAAATATTTACAAAAGAAGAAATGCTAGAAAATGTAGATATATGTGCAAACGAAATTGTAAAATACTTTAAAGAAAATAAAATATAAAAGGAGCAAATTATGAGATCAAAAGAAAAGAAAAAAGGAAACATATTAATGAAATTAATAATAATTGTAATATTTTTAGGGATAGTAGGAGCAATAATAAATATAGCACCAAATTATATACAACAAACAGAGCTAAAAGGAAAAATAAATTTAATTATAAATAATAATAATGTTACAACAAGTTTAAAATATAATGTAATTGTAGACGAAAATGATACAGTATATATATCATCAAAAGATATAGCAAACTTTTTTGACAGTAACATATATTATGATAATAAATATGACCAAATAATAACAACCTCAGATAACAAAACATGTACTATAGGGCTTAATAAAAAAGAAATGTATGTAAATAGTTCAAAAGTTAATATTTATAGCACAGCGACCAAAAAAGATGGAACATTTTATTTACCATTTTCAGAAATGAAAAAAGTATATAATGTAGATATTAAATATTCTAAAGAAAGCCAAATTGTAACAATAGATTCCTTAAATAGAGAACAAAAAATGGGCAATAGCGCAAAAGATGCAAATGTGAAATATAAGCCAACAACATTTTCAAAAACTATAGATAAAGTGAAAAAAGGAGAAAGTGTAGTATTTATAGGAAAAGAAAATGGCTGGAATAAAGTAAGAACAGCAAATCGGAAACATAGGATATTTAAAAGATATAGCAAATATATATAATGTAAGAGAAAAAATAGAAGATAAAAAGCAAATTGAAGGAAAAGTAAGTTTAATATGGGACTATTATACAAGTAAAGTTCCAACAAGGACAGAAAAAATAGAAGGAATAAATGCAGTTTCACCATCATTTGCATACTTGAAAAATGAAGAAGGTGATTTGCAAACAAAAATAGGAGAAGCAGGTCAAAATTATATAAATTGGGCACATAATTGTGGTTATAAAATATGGGCAGCAGTGTCAAATAGTGAAGCAGGAAAAGGCATTACATCTAAAGTATTAAATGATTATAAATTAAGAGAAAAACTAATAAACAATATAATGGACTTAGTAAACTCATATGATATAGATGGAATAAACATAGATTTTGAAAACATGTATGAAACAGACAAAGAAGTATTTTCAAGGTTTATAATAGAACTAGCACCACGTTTAAAAGAATGTTCTAAAGTATTAAGTGTAGATGTAACAGCACCAGATGGAAGCCCAGAGTGGTCATTATGTTATGATAGAAATACAATAGGAAAAGAAGCGGACTATATAATATTTATGGCATATGATCAATACGGAGTATCATCTACAAAACCAGGAACAACAGCAGGAGCAGATTGGGTAGAAGTAAACATCAAAAAATTCTTAGGTCAAGAAGGAGTAAATGAAGATAAACTAATACTAGGAATGCCATTTTATACACGTTTATGGAAAGAAACAGGAAGTACACCAAAAAGTGAAGTAGTACTTATGAAAAGTATAAATTCATATATACCAGAAGGAGTACAAAAAACTTGGAATGACGATGTAAAACAATATTATATAGAATATGAAAAAAATGGAGCGACATATAAAATGTGGCTAGAAGAAGAAACATCTATAAAAGCTAAATTTGACTTAATGAATGAATACAAATTGGCAGGAGCAGCATATTGGCAAAAAGATTTTGAAAACGATTCGATATGGAAAGTTGTAAAAGAAGAAATTAGTAAATAAGAATAAATAAAAATTACCTACATATAATTTTGTAGGTGATTTTTATGTACATATATATAAAAAAATTAAAAAATGACGAAGAACTAGCCAAAAATATAGACATGCCTAAGTTTCTAAAAAAAATAGCTATAAAATTAATTAAAATATTTAATATAATAACAGTAAAAAAAATAGATGAATTACATTATTTATATATTATACCAAAAGAAAATATAAAAATAATACAAAAGATTATAAATAAGAATAGTAAAGAAAAAATAATTTTATCTAAAGAATTAAAAAAATATGAAAAAGAATTAAACATAAGTAAAAAAGAAAGCATAATGAGTTTTTTCATATATGACATACTAAAATATATAGCAAATAATCTAAATATAAAAATAGAACTTCAAAACCTATATATATTAGCAAATGAGTATAATAAGGAAAATATAGAAATAATAAAATATCTATTAAATAAAGTAAAAACAATAAATATAGTAACAAATAATATAGTAAAATATAGAAAATTAGAAGAAAAACTATATAATGAAGAAGGAATACTAATAACAATAACAAACAATAAAACTAAAGGTTTAAAAAGAGCAAATTTCATTATAAACTTAGACTTTGATAATGAAACTATTAAAAATTACAATATGAATATGAATAGTATAATAATTAATTGTACTGGTAATAAAATAGATGTATTAAAATATTTCCAAGGTATAATTATTAATGATATAGAAATAAAAATAGAAGATATAGAAGAAAATAAAGAACTATATAAAGAATTTGACAAAACAGAAATATATAGTAGTTTTCAAAGCGAAAAAGAAACATATATAGAAGCTATAAATAGAACAAAAAATGATAAAGTAGAAGTAGAGGGACTTATTGGAATGAGTGGAAATATAGATGTAAAAGAATTATTAAATATTAGAAAAAATCTTGACAAAATGTAAAAACTGGATTAATATAGAGGAGCGATTATAAAGAATCACATTAAAAAAGGAGGAATGCTTTATGGAAGAAAAAGCAGTATTATTAACACAAGAAGGTTATGACAAATTAGAAAAAGAATTAGAATATTTAAGAACAGAAAAGAGAGCAGAAGTTGCTGAACGTATAAAAATAGCTTTAGGATTTGGAGACCTTTCAGAAAACTCAGAATATGACGAAGCAAAAACCGCCCAAGCAGAAAACGAAGCAAAAATAGCAGACTTAGAAAACAAAATACGTTATGCACAAATAATAGATGAATCTGAAATAGATACAAAAACAGTACAAGTAGGAAATGTAGTAAAAATATTAGATATGGAATTTGACGAAGAAGAAACATATACAATAGTAGGTTCAACAGAAGTAGACTTAAGCCAAAACAGAATATCAAACGAATCACCAATAGGAGTAGCACTATTAGGAGCTAAAAAAGGTCAAGTAGTAGAAGTAAATGCACCAGCAGGAGTACTTAAATATAAAGTTTTATCAATAACAAAATAAGAAAAAATGCTTGACATACGAAAAATATTATGCTATACTAAATATAGTTCTCTAGTAGAACAGTAAAAAAGGGAAAAAACTGAATATGTGCACGACGATTGTCGTGAGAGGGCTGACAAATCCCTCTTAAAACAAAGAAGGTAGCACTTTAATATGTGCTACAGGAACTCCGCAAAGAGAATGCGGATGAATTAGAGGTACCCACGTGTAAACGGATCGGGGCCTCATTTTTTATTCAATAGGAAAAATTTATTTTAAAATGTAAGGGTGTAGCCTCTAAGTCTGCCTGCATAACAAATCCAACTTTGGACTAATAAGAAAGTAAGATATTTAAAGCTGAAATTGTAGGGGTTTATATCTAATAGGAATACCTAAGAGAATTTACCGAATTACGCTCTTTATTGGTTAAATTTTATGTATAAAAAATTTACGACATATCAAAAGTTTCAAAAAAGAAACTTTAAATACGTCGTAAATCTTTCACAAATTTTACTTAATTTAAAAATCTTTATATTCTTCAAACAATGCTTGAATTTCTTTCTTCAAAAAGTCATTTTTTGTTTCATAGGTTGTAAGAAATTTTTTAATTCTGTAATTGTTCCTACTTGAAGATGAGAATCATCTAATTGAAATGCTAATAAAGCATCAGAACCTAAACAAAATGAACAATTAGGAATATTAGAAACTTCAAAGTTATCTAATTTCTGTACTAAACGTATTGCATTTTGTTTTACAGGAACAAAATATTTAATTTTTCCGGTTTTTTCATCTGTATCTTGAAAATAGTAAACTCCATCCCGTTCAAAGATAGTATAAACAAAATCAGGGCAAATATCAAACATATTTAGTATGCCAACAAATTTGTAAGGTGCAAACATAGCCATAAATACATCCTCCTTCATTATGAATACAAAATGTTTAAAAGTTACTAAAATATGATAATATGTTAACATAGAAAAATAAAAAAGTCAAGATTTGGTAAAGTTTTTGACACGTCCCAAATCTTTACTATAAGAAATTTTGAATTTACACAAACTTTTCGATATGCTCCAAAAATTTTCCTTGAAAGAAAAAATTTTGGAGCCTTCGAACTTTTCTTAAGTTCTTACATTTTTAAACTACTGTCCAAAGCAAGCTTAATCATATTATTAAGTCCGGTTTGTCTTTCTTCAGGGGTTGCAACTTTATCAATATATTTTGAATCAACAACGCTCATTATACAACTAGCTTTTTTATTTAGTAATTTAGCTGTATAGAATAGGGCAAAAGCTTCCATTTCAGCACTAATTGGGCTAAAATTTTCAGGAATTCTATCTAAAAACTGATTAACATCAGTCATATAAATATCAAAACAATCTGTACAAACAGTGTTGCCAACATATAAATTAATATTATTTTCTTTTGCAGTTTCCTTAATAATATTGTTGATATCACTATTAGAAGAAACCATATGGCAATCTTCATTATTCATTGTTAAAGCATAATTACCTTCAGTAAAGCAATTTTCAGAAAGAACAATATCAAATAAATTTAAATCTTTAGAATATGCTCCACAAGAGCCAATTCTAATAATAGCTTCTACATCATAAAATTTGTAAAGCTCATATGAATAAATCCCCATACTAGGCATACCCATACCAGAAGCCATAACAGTTATTCTTTTTCCTTTATAAGTACCAGTATAAGCGTACATTCCTCTTACAGAATTAACTAAACTATAATCATCTAAAAAATTTTCAGTAATATATTTTGCACGAAGTGGGTCTCCAGGCATTATAACAATATTTGCGATATCACCTTTTTTTGCTTCATTATGTGGTGTCATAAAAAACCTCCTTTATATAGTTCAAGTATTAAAACTTGTTTTTTGTTAGTAGTATATCAAATTAAATAAGGAAATACCACATATATTATAAAATTTTTTTGAAAATAATAATATAAAAAATATTGCGCAAAAAAATAATTAGTGATATGATTATAAAAAATAATTAATAATAGATTAAAAAAAAAACCGAATTTTTCGGCAAAGTTTTTTAATCTATTTTTTATTATAGGAAAGCACATTGATTTGCGTTAAAATGTAGGGGCACCGTTTGCGGGAATACCAGTTAGAAATGACACCACTGTGCCCTTTATTATGAAAGGAGAAGTAAAAATGAAAGTAGCATTTGATCATGAAAAGTACTTAAGAATACAAAAAGAAAAAATTGAAGAAAGAATAAAAAGGTTTGATAACAAATTATATTTAGAGTTTGGAGGAAAATTGTTTGACGATATGCACGCAAGCAGAGTGCTTCCAGGTTTTAAACCAGATGCAAAAATAGAACTTCTAAAACAATTTAAAAATGACCTAGAAGTAATATTTTGCATAAATGCAAATGACATAGAAAAAAATAAAATAAGAGCTGACTATGGAATTAGTTATGAGCAAGATTTACTAAGATTAATAGAAAAAATGCAAGAAATGGATATATTAGTTAGTGGAGTAGCAATAAATATGTATACAGGACAAAAAGGAGTAGAAAAGCTAGAAAAATTATTACAAAAGAAAAACATAAAAGCATATTTATTTGAACCAATTGCAGGATATCCAAATGACATAGAAAAAATATTTAGTAAAGAAGGATTTGGGAAAAATCCATATATAAAAACAACTAAAAAGTTAGTAGTAGTAACAGCACCAGGTCCAAATAGTGGAAAACTAGCAACATGTTTATCGCAAATGTATAATGAAAACCAAAATGGAGTAAGAGCAGGTTATGCAAAATATGAAACTTTCCCAGTATGGAATATGGGGTTACTTCACCCAGTAAATGTAGCATATGAAGCATCAACAGCAGATTTAGGAGATATTAACATGATAGACCCATTTCATATGCAAGAATATAATATAGAAGCGGTAAATTATAATAGAGATATATCAACATTTCCAATACTAAAAAATATGTTGAACAGTATAATGGGAGAAAATATATATAACTCACCAACAGATATGGGAGTTAATATGATAAAAGGATGTATTGTAAATGATGAAATAGCAAAAGAGGCAGGATGTCAAGAAGTTATAAGAAGATATTATAATACTATTTGTGATATGAAAAAAGGAGTAAGCACTCAAGAAGTAGTAGATAGAATAAATGGATTAATGACAAAATTAAATATAAATAAAGAAGATAGAAGTATAGTAAAACCCGCAATCTGCAAAGCAGAAGAGAAGAAAACAAATATTGTAGCGATACAGCTTAAAAATGGAAAAGTAATAACAGGAAAAGAATCTAAACTATTAAGTGCTTCAAGTGCAATGCTTATAAATACATTAAAAGAATTAGCAGGATTACCTGATGAAGAATATTTATTATCACCCGAAGTATTAGAAGGAATATTTAAAACAAAACAAAAAATATCATACAGGAAAAATTATTATTTAAATATACAAGAAGTACTAATAACACTAAGTATATGTAGCTCAAATAATAGAAGCGTAGAAAAAGCGATGGAAGAACTAGAAAACTTAAAAGGGCTAGAAGCACACTCTTCATACATAGTTACAAGTGAAGAAAATAATGTAATGAAAAACTTAGGAATAAGACTAACATGTGAGCCGAAATTTGATAATTAATAATAAGCAAAAAGATATAAGGCTTATGAAAGTAAAACTATTTGTTTGATGACTATAAATTGTAAAATATTTGTTACTATTTAATATTAGCTATGAATAGTGACAAATATTTAGAAAAATGAAAATTTAATTGCGTTAGTATTGACAAAATTATGTAAAGGTAATATAATAACAACAACTTTTAGAACTATAAACCGAATCTTAATAATTTAAGGAGGAAACAAAATGAGAAAAATAACAGTAGAAGGAATTGAAATTAATTTTAATGATTTAACTGAGGAAAAGCAAAAAGAAATATATGAAAAGAACAAAAAGAAATATAAGCAGGATGCAAGCAAATCGAAATATTATTCGATTCGGCTAGCGGTAGTCGAAAATGAAACCGACTCTTCAGAACTATTAAATATTATGATGAGAGCTGAAATAGAAGGAGATATGGATAATAGATATTTAGTAGGAAGCATTTTTAAGAATAAAATTTTCAAAATAGAAGAAGAAACAATTAAAATTTTAGCAACATCAGATGTTGAGGTATATCGCAAAAAAGCAGCTGAATTGTCAAAAGATTCGAAACTTTTAAATCAAATGCTTAGAAATGAAGTGAACGGTGAACAAGATGATGAGGTAGAAGAAGCAATTTTTGATAATGAAGCTTTCGAAATAGAAGAAGAAACAATTAAAATTTTAGCAACACCAGATGTTGGGGTATATCGCAAAAAAGCAGCTGAATTGTCAAAAGATTCAAAGCTTTTAAATCAAATGCTTAGAAAAGAAGTGAACGATGAACAAAATGATTATGTAGAAAATGCAATTTTTGATAATGAAGCTTTCGAAATAGAAGAAGAAACAATTAAAATTTTGGAAACATCAGATTTTTATGGATATCGCCAAAAAGCAGCTGAATTATCAAAAGATGTAGGAAGACTTTTGATAATGTTTGAAAGGGAACTAAATAATGGAACATTCGAAGTACTGGAGGCTATTGTCAAAAATGATTTATTTGAAAAGGAAACATTATTAAAATACATACGAAATAATTATTATTATTAAAGTTAACTATGCAAAAAGAACTAACGAAATTACGTTAGTTCTTTTTGCATAAAAAAAAATTTTTAGGAGAAAATAATTCCAAAAGAGTAATTTTTATTTAAAATACCTAAGGAGATGTTTTTATGATTATTAAAATAAAAAGAAGTATAAAACCTATAATAATAGTTTCTATTCTATTTACATTATTCGTAGCATATAACGTATTTATTAGAAGTCAAGAAATACAAGCACTATCTAAATATGGTTCAAGAGGAAGTGAAGTAACACAAATACAAACAAAACTAAAAAGATGGGGATATTATAATGGGAATGTAGATGGAATATATGGAAGTCAGACACTAGCAGCAGTTAAATATTTTCAAAGAAAAAACGGATTAAAAGTAGATGGAATAGCAGGGCCAGCTACATTAAAAGCAATGGGAATATTTACATCTTCATCATCTAGTGGTTCTTCATCTAACTCAAGCAATTTAAACTTATTAGCAAGAGTAGTATATGGAGAAGCAAGAGGAGAGCCATATTCAGGGCAAGTAGCAGTAGCAGCAGTAGTGTTAAACCGTGTAAAAAGTTCAAGTTTTCCAAATACAATATCAGGAGTAGTATACCAAGCAGGAGCATTTGATGCAGTAAGAGATGGACAAATAAACTT
This sequence comes from uncultured Clostridiaceae bacterium, assembly GCA_950096965.1. GTDB lineage: Bacteria > Bacillota > Clostridia > TANB77 > CAG-508 > UMGS1663. The sequence continues at coordinate 17,193 of CATNCV010000039.1, forward strand.
AAGCCCAAATAGTACAGCAATAAAAGCAGCACAAGATGCATTAAATGGATGGGACCCATCATATGGAGCAATATATTATTTTAACCCCTCAACCGCAACAAATAAATGGATATGGTCAAGACCAATGACAGTAACAATAGGAAGACACAGATTTTGCAAGTGAGAAAATTGTTGAGAGAATTGGTGAGAGAATTGGGACGTGAGAGAATTGGGACGCACCCAAAAATCTCCTTTCATTTTTTTAGAAATGTGAAAGGAGATTTTTGGGTGCGTCCCAATTCTCTCACGTCCCAATTCTCTCACCAATTCTCTCAACAAT
>CATNCV010000040.1 GCA_950096965.1 uncultured Clostridiaceae bacterium
TACTATCTTTGTCTTCATATTCAGATGTAAATGAAGACAAAGATAGTAAGCTCGGGCTATAAAGGTATAACATTAATTATATATGCATTTTTTTATAAAATCAACAGAACTGTCACACAATTTTCACAATTTTATTGTAATATATTAAAAAACGTGTAAAATAATAATGATATTTTTGAAAGGAATGAATTTTATGGATGAGAATAAAAATTTTATTGAAGGAGAAAAAATAGAAGAAGTTACTAATAATACTAAAACTAAAGAGACAAATTCTTTCAGTAGTCCTAATGTTAAGTCTAATTATAGACCTGTATCTGAATTTACTGTAAAAAGTAAAAAAGATGGCGATAGTAGTTTTGTAAAAAACATTTTAACTTCATTTGTTTGTGGAGTGTTAGGTAGTGCTTTAGTCATTGGTACTTGCTTTGGAGTACCTAGTATTAAAAAAGCTATTATTGGAAATAATTTAAGTTCTTCTAATAATACTAATTTTTCTAATACTTACACAGGTGTTAATACAGATTTAATTTCTTTAAAAGAATATTCTGAAACTGGTGTTGGAGTAGCTTCTAAAATTTTACCTTCTGTTGTGGGTATTACAGTTGAATTTCCTGTTAACTCTATTTTTGGTAGGGGTACTTCTACTACTACTGGTGAGGGTTCTGGAATTATTATATCTGAAGATGGCTATATTTTAACAAATAACCATATTGTAAGTTCTAGTTCTTCATCTTCTTATTATACAGTAGGTGATGCTAGCAAAGTTACTGTATATTTATTTAATGATAAAACACCTTATGATGCAACTATTATAGGTACAGATGAACAAACAGATTTAGCTGTTATTAAAATAGAAAAAGAAGGTTTAACTGCTGCTGAACTTGGAGATTCTGATAGTGTTCAAGTTGGCGAATTTTCAATGGCTGCTGGTAACCCTTTAGGAATGCAAAGTAGTATTTCTTCTGGAACTATAAGCGCTGTTAATAGAGATGTTCAAGCAGATGGTAAAACTTATACATTAATTCAAACAGATGCTGCTATAAATGCTGGTAACAGTGGTGGTGCTTTAGTTAATAGTAAAGGGCAAGTTATTGGAATTAACACCTTAAAACTTTCTGGAACTGGTATTGAAGGTATGGGGTTTGCTATTCCTATAAATAGTGCTAAACCTATTTATGAACAACTTATAGAATATAAAAAAGTTAAAAGACCTTATATTGGTATTGGTGGAAGAGATTTATCAGAAGAACTTGCAAAAGCTAATAATTTAGTAGTTGGTATTTATATAACAAGCATAGAAGAATTCTCTGCTGCTGAGAAAGCTGGACTTAAAATTGGAGATGTTATAATAGAAGCTGATGGAACATCTATTAAAACTATGAATGAATTAAATGAAATTAAAAATAAGCATGCTATTGGTGATAGTATGAAAATTAAAATTAATAGAAATGGTAGTGAGAAAGAAATAGAACTTACTTTACAAGAACAATAAAATATTTTACCCCAAAAAGGCTATGCCCTTTTGGGGGTATTTTTAAAAGTCTAAATATGCATATTTTTTAGTTTTAAAATTTAATATTTCTTCGATATCTTTTTTAGCTATATCAGAAATATCTCCAGTTCTTACATATTTACTCTCGAATCTCACTAATGGATTGATATATCTTTTCTTTACTTTTTCAATATTTACACAATATCTATTTGCTACTAATGTCTCACTTTCATTTATTTTTTGTGCTTCTTTCCATATTTTAAACTTTTTAGAAATATAATTATATTCGCAATTTTCAATTAATTTAATTACTTCTTGTTCTGACATATTGTATAAATCTTTCTTTGTTATTAATCCTTTTTTGCTCATATCTTTCATAGTATCTGCCAAAAATTGCATTGTAAATTTTGTTTCATTTACTATATATAATCTTCCTAATTCACTTACATTTTTTACAAACTTCTCTGCTAATTCCTTATTTTTAAAACCCAGTTCTTCTATTCCATCTTCATTTTTCTGTATTTCTATGTCTTCATAAATTTCTTTTACTTCTTCTAATGTCCATAGTTTCTTTCTTACACCTAAGCCATTAGATAAGCTGTATTCTAATCTATCTGCTGAAAGCTTTGGTGTTTCATTATCTGCAATTGGATATATATGGTAGTCTGATACTTCTTCTAATTTTATTCCATCTCTATTTAATAATTCCATTATTTGTTTGGAGTCAGATATTATTTTTGTAGTTAAATCTTCTGTAGATTCTTGATTTTCATAGTCTCCATTCATAAAGTCAATACAATGTTTGAATGTTGGTGTTGCTATATCGTGGAATAATGCTGATAACGTTTGCTTTTTATCTTTTGTGAAATTCCATACTATTAAAGCTGTTGCTACACTATGGTCTAAACTTGAATACCATAAATTAATGTTATAAAGTTTTGAATAAAAAGTTCCACAAGATACACTAATTCCTTTTTGCTTTTGCATCTCCTTAGTATCTATATAATCATATAAAAATTCTGGTATTTCTTTTGATAATATATTAAAATATTGCTTAATTGTTTCATTTAAATCTTCAAAATATTTGCTACTCATTTTTATTTCCTTCCCATTTATTGTTTATCCTACTATTTTATCACCTAATACTTTTCCACCTAATATATGAAAATGTATATGCATTACTTCTTGTCCCGAATCTTTTCCGCAGTTTGCTATTACTCTGTAGCCTGCTTCTTTGAATCCTTCTTTTTCGGCTATTTTGTTTATGGTAGTATATATTTTTCCTATTAGCCTTTCGTCTTCTTCTTTTAAGTCTGTTAGCATTGCTATATGTTTTTTTGGTATAACTAGTATGTGTATTGGTGCTGCTGGGTTTATATCGTGAAATGCTAGAACTTCATCATCTTCATATACCTTATTTGAAGGAATTTCTCCTTTTATTATTTTACAAAAAATACAATCTTCCATTTTATACTTCTCCTTTTCTATACAATTTTATAATTGACTAATCACTTAGTTTAACTACAACTGTTTCATTTATAATTTTTATACTATCTTTTTCTGGGTAATATTTCATATTTTTATATTCTTCTGTTTCAAATATTTCTGAACTTTCGTGTTCATTTACTAACTTTATATTTACACCTTCATATTCATATAATATTTTTCTCCAGCTATCCATATTTCCCCACCATAATGTTGATTTATTTGCTATGAAGCCCCATGTTCTATCATATATTTTTCTTGCTTCTGTGTCTGTATTTGCTTTATTTAAGTATTCATTATTTTCTAAACCGCCTAAAAATAATACTGGCATTTGACTATTATAGCCTTCTAGTTCTTCTATTCTTGTTACTATTCTTGAAACTGTTGATTCCGTTTGATTTTGCATTGCTTTCATTGCAACATATGAAGCATTGTCTTGCCAAGTATAATTCCAAATAACAAGTATACTAGAAAATACCATAATATATGTAATATTTTTAACCAATTTAGTTTTTGGGAGCATTTCTAATAATTTAAAGAATATTGGAAATATGTATATCATTGAACATGCCATAAGTATATGTATGTCTACGTCTGGAACTGTTATTTCTATTATTCCAAAACATATTGGAGCTATTAATATAAAAATTAATGCTAATATCATATTTGTAATTTTTTTATATATTTTATTTTCTATTATAATATAGATTGTTGAAATTACTGCTATTGTAAATATAACAATATATAGTATATTTGTTTTCCATATTGTATTTGGTATAATTTCATTATTAAAATAATAACTAAAGAAACTTTTATAGGCTTGTGGAAGTAAGTTAGGTAATTGTAATAAAGTTCCTAAACCTATTGAATCTGCGCCACTATATGAGCTTGCATGTAAATGTCTTATTAGCAATACCACATGTGCTATTAAGTAAAACATTATTACTCCTATTATTCCCATTACTATATATTTAAATAGAGTAATAAATATTTTCTTTTTTTCTTTATTGTTTAATACATCTATTAATAATGTAGCAACACATAAAACCATAGTTACTGATAAATATGTTTGATACATTCCTATAGCTAAAGCTAACAGTAAACCACTTATAATTACTAGCCAATTTTTATTTTCATATTTTCTTATTATATATACTGCTAAGGTTGCAAAAAGTAATCCTAGTAAATATGCATCTGAGCAATAAAAAAATGTTAATGTTGACGATATATTGGGAGCTACTGCAAATACAACTGCTGTAATATATTTAAAATATTTATTTTTAATATTAAATATTTCTAACACCACATTTACTGTTATTCCTAATAATATACTACTTATTAAAGTTGCTAATATTGGTGATACAACGTTTCCTTTAATAATTTGAACAAAGAAAAGTCCAAATCTTAATAACATTGTTTCCCATATATCTGCCCTATGATACATACTATTTAATAATGTATCTGGACCTGTTACAGAGCTTGCATATAATGCAAAGTGTACAATCATAGAAGTTATTACTGTTACAAGTAAAATTGTTATTTTTTCTTTATTATAATATTTCTTTAAAAGTTCCATTTCTTTTTTCTCCTCTATCTTATGCAATTTTTGAAATAAAAAAGTTTCATAATTGCTCATAAATTTCATATATTTTTTAATTGTCTTTTTTCTTTTCTTGCATATAATAACATACTTTTGTTACTAATTTATCTGGCATAATTTTACTGCTTATTTTTGCTAGTTTTATGGATATACCTGGTAAAATTAAAAATTTACCTTTTAGAGTTTTAGTTATAGCATATTTTGCAACATATTCACTTGAAAGCCCTTTTAAATTAAATTTAACATTTGCCACATTATTAAAATTGGTATTTACTGGGCCTGGACATAGTACACTAATTGTAACCTTTGATTTCTCTTTTTTAATTTCTTCTCTTACCGCTTCTGAAATCCTTATTATATAACTTTTTGTTGCATAATATGTTGCCATTAGTGGGCCTGACATAAAACCTGCAATTGATGCTACATTTAGTATTCTTCCTTCATTCCTTACTGTCATATCTTTCAAAAATAATTTCATTAATATATGAACTGCTTTTATATTTGTATCTATCATTGCTAAGTCTTTATTAATATCTGTGTTACTAAATTTGCCAAAGTCTCCGAAGCCTGCATTGTTAACCAATAAATCTATATGCTCATATTTTTCTTTTACTTGTCTGTATAGTCTTTTACATTCATCCTCTTTTGATAAATCTGCAACAATTATATTTGTATTTTTTCCTAATTCTTTTTTTAATTCTACTAGTTTTTCTTCATTTCTTGATGTTATTATTAAGTCATAGTCTAAATTACTTAAATATCTTGCAATATCTCTTCCTATTCCTGAAGATGCTCCTGTTACTAATGCTATCATCTTATTTTCCTTTCTAACAAGTATGTTAACTAATATATTTAAGATTATATAAGAGTAAATTAATAAAGTCAACTAATATTTATTTTTAATATAAAATGATTAATTTCAAACCTTATAATTATAATAAGTATAAAAAGAAGAATAACCAGATGTTTATCTAATTATTCTTCTCTCTTTTTATTTAACTCTACCTTTTGAAGTATTGCTAAGCTTCTTTTATTTTTAGTTATTCTAATTTAATACTGCTTTTATACGTCTTACACCTGCTGAACTTGCTTCTTCTTTTTTTATTTTAAAGTGTCCTAGTTCTTTTGTATTTTGTACATGTGGTCCTCCACATAATTCTTTTGATATATTTCCTATACTATATACTGTAACTACATCTGGATATTTTTCTATAAACATACATTCTGCTCCTGAATCTATTGCTTCTTGTTTGCTCATTTCTTCTACTGTTACTGGTATTTCTTGCTTTATCCATTCATTTACTAGTTCTTCTACTTTTTGTTTTTCTTCATCTGTTAATTTATGGTCACAGTTAAAGTCAAATCTCATTCTTTCTACTGTTATGTTTGAACCTCTTTGATGTACATCTTTACTTATTACTTGTTTTAGTGCTGCATTTAAAAGGTGTGTTGCTGTATGGTATTTTGTTTCTACTTCTCCATCTCCTGCGAGACCTCCTTTGAATCTTTGCTCTGAGCCTGCTCTTGATTTTTCTTGGTGTTCTTTAAATTTTTGTTCGAAACCTGCTTTGTCTACACTTATTCCTTTTTCTTCTGCTAGTTCTACGGTTAGTTCTAGTGGAAAACCATATGTATCATATAGTTTGAATGCTAAATCTTTATTTAATGTAGTACCTTCTAAGTTTGATACTATTTTTTCAAATTCCCTTAAACCTTTTTCTAGTGTTCTGTTAAATTTCTTTAATTCGTTTGTTAAAACATCTAATATTACTTCTTTATTTTTTTCTAGTTCATCATAATATTTTGCATATTTTTCTATTATCATTAATGCTAAAGTTCTTTCAAAACCACTTTCTAAATCTATTCCTATTTTTTTAGCGTGGCGTATCATTCTTCTTATTAGTCTTCTTAATATATAGCCTTGGTCTGTGTTTGATGGTTTTATTCCTGAGTTATCTCCTGCAATAAATACTGCTGTACGTATATGGTCTGCTATTATTCTTATACTTTTTGCGTTTTCTACATATGTTATATTTGACATTTCTTCTATTTTGTCTACTACATCTTTCCATATTGATGTTAAGTAGTTGTCATCTACGTCTTCTAGTATTGCTACTGTTCTTTCTACTCCCATTCCTGTATCTACATTTTTATGCGGAAGTTCTGTTACTGTTCCATCTTGATGTCTTTCATATTGCATAAATACATTGTTCCATATTTCTACCCATCTTTCATCTTCTGGGTCATGTTTTTGTGGGATTTCGTCTTCGCTTCTCCAATAAAATATTTCTGTATCTGGTCCACATGGTCCTACTTCTCCTGCTATCCAGAAGTTATTGTCTTTATCTAAGTAACTTATTCTTTCTGCTGGAATACCTAAACTTTTCCATACATTTGCTGATTCTTCATCTCTTGGAACTTCATTATTTCCTTCAAATACTGTTACTGCTAGTTTTTCAACTGGTATGTTTAATACTTTTGTTAAAAATTCAAAACTCCAAGTAATAGATTCTTTTTTGAAGTAATCTCCTAAACTCCAGTTTCCTAGCATTTCAAAAAATGTGTGGTGTGTTTTATCTCCTATTTCTTCTAGGTCATTTGTTCTTATACATTTTTGATAGTCGCAAAGACGTGTTCCTAGTGGATGTTTTTGCCCCATTAAATATGGCACTAATGGTTGCATTCCTGCTGTATTAAATAGTACACTTGGGTCATTTTCTGGCACAACTGGCGCTGATGGTATTTGAACATGTCCATTTTCTACAAAGAAATTTATATATAAATCTTTTAAATTTTTCTTTTCCATTTTTATTTTCCTCCTATTATTTCCTATAACATTATTTGAAATTATATTACATATAGGCTTAAAAATCAAGGTTTCTAGTTAATTATTTCAAAATATGGTACCATATATATTGTCACTAATTGAATATATGTTCCTAAATAGCCAAACACATAGTAAAATTTAATTCTTCCATAACTATCTTCTAATAAAATATACACTTCTTCATCTTACTACATATAAGTTGTTTTTTATTCTTCTCCTACTCGTTATGCATAAGTTATATGTAATTCACTTTGTTCAAGCAACTAACTTAACTATTATGAATGTTTTTCCTAAGAATAGAAGAAAAAGGCTTCACCTCTCAGGCGAGCAGTGCTCGTCTGAGAGGTGAAGCCTCTTTTTTGTTTCTATACCATTTTATATAATTTATTTATGAAAGCTTCTACTATTTTTTCTTCTTGTGCATAGCTTTGTGCTACCTCAGAAATAAGCTTTAAGAGTGTTTTTGATATATTTGAGTGCTTACTTACATTATATTTATTACCTTTTTTTCCAATATATACAATGTAGTTCTTATTATTCTTTTCCATACATACTGCATCTTCCACATATCCTTCCAAGGAATAATATTTCCGTGGTATTCCTTTATCATCCAATACTGCTTTTAATACAGCTTTAGCTCTACAATCATAAAATTCCTGTCTAAGTATTTCAAAATCTTTATTATTTTTAACTATTCTACGAATTAACTCTGTACATGCTTCCAGTTCATTTTTATACTCTATACTTTCATATCTTTCTGTACTTTTAACGTCATATACTATATATTTTTTACCTACTTTTTCCATACATGTAGAGCCTTCTTTATAGCTTCCTATACTGTAATAACCTTCTGGAATTCCTACATTTTCAAGAACTTGCTGTAAAATTTCCTTCATTCTAATTTTAGCCATACTTTTCTCCTTAATTTTTTATTATAGTAACACTATAACCAGAAAAAATATTATATATCCTATAATCAATATTTCTTGAAAATAATATTGGGGTATTTTCCTTTATTATAGTCAAGAATACTATAATAGTAGCTATTACAGCCACACCTATTGTGAATAATATTCCGCCTGCCAAATATGTTGCTATGAAAATTTTTATTGATGGATACACATAGGTAGGCTCAAATATTGCTACACCAATAGCCGTTAATATTCCACCTATAAAAATGGAAAATAGAGTAAATACTGCACTTCCTACTGACTTATTTTGCTCTATAGAGCTTTTAGTCCGTTTCCACACTCTTGTAATATTTCCTTTCATATAATTACCTCCTTAATTAAGATTGATTTATTATTTACTTTGAAACTTCTTATATTATACATAAAACTATATAATATGTCAACTTTTTTTTGTGATTGTTAAACTTTTTAAAATAATTTAAATTAGAATTTTATTTTAAATTTTTATAAAAATTAAATATATTAATTTTATTTATATCTTAACCACTGTTATTAGCCTTTGTTACTAAAATAATATGTTTATCTTTTTTATTTCGTAAATAATTCTGTAATTTATTAAAGAAAGCATAAAAATAAATTGTTAATTTTAGTATAACTAAAAATTAGGGAAGATTAAAATCTCCTCTAATTTTTTCAGGATATTGTTTGTTATTAATTTATAATAAATTATGGTTTTATTACTAAATTTATTTTCCAATTAATTCCAAATTTTCTTCTTTCTCAACTTTCACTGCTTCTATAGTATTTTCTATTTTTTTGTATGGCACTTTTACAACCATATAGTTAGTAGTATGACCTTTTATATATTCTCCTTCTTTTTCTTCAAATAAAACTTTTACTTCTTTTCCTATATATTTTTCATTATGTTCTTTTTCATTTTTGTCTGATAGCTCTATTAGTTTTCTACTTCTTTCTTCTTTTATATTTCCATCTATTTGACCTCCGCATTACAGCTGCTTTTGTTCCCTTTCTTGGAGAATATTTGAATATATGCATTTTATAAAAATCTATTTCCTTTAAAAATTTATATGTCTTTTCAAATTCTTCATCTGTTTCTCCTGGAAAACCTACTATTATATCTGTTGTTAGTGCTACATTTGGATATGCTTTTTTTAGAAGGTTAGTACTTTTTCTAAATTGTTCAGTTGTGTATTTTCTATTCATTCTTTTTAGTGTTTCATCACAACCACTTTGAAGTGATAGATGAAAATGATCACATATTTTTTCTAGCTTTGTTAGTCTTTCTAAAAATCCATCAGTTATTATTGTTGGTTCTATTGAACCTAAACGTATTCTTTCTATTCCTTCAATTTCATTTACTTTTTCTAGTAAATCAATTAAACCTATATCATCTTTAAAGTCTTTTCCATAAGAGGCTACATGTATTCCTGTTATAACTACTTCTTTTATTCCTTCTTTTGCTACCCCTTTTATTTCCTCTATAACACTTTCTGGCTTTCTACTCCTTACATGCCCTCTTGCATATGGAATTATGCAATAACTACAAAATCTATCACAACCATCTTGAACTTTTATAACTGCTCTTGTTTTTTCTGTGTACAATGTTGTACCAAAATCTAAAAATTCTTTTTGGTACATTACATCTGTTACTTTTCCATTAGGAAATTTCCCCAAAGGGACAGATACCTCAAAAGTGCCAGATACCCCAATTGGAAACGTCCCCAATTGGAATGGGCACTCCCTCTCAATATATTCCGCTATCCTATTTTTCTCATTTGTCCCATATATTAAATCTATTTCTGGAATTTTTTCTAGTTCTTCCTTCGCTACTTGTGCATAACAACCGCATGCTACTACTATAGCCTCTCTATTTATTTCTTTAACTCTTCTTAACATTTGTCTTGATTTTCTATCTGCCATATTTGTTACAGTGCATGTGTTTATTATATATATGTCTGCTTTTTCTTCAAAGTTTACTATTTCATATCCTTTTTTTATAAATTGCTCTATCATTGCATTTGTTTCGTATTGATTTACTTTGCAACCTAATGTGCAAAATGCTACTTTTTTCATTTTTTTATTCCTCTCCTTTTATATACTTTTTCTATTTTATCATAGTTTTGTAAATTTTTAAAGGGTAAAATTTGATTTTTATGTCAATTTATGTTATAATTTTAGTATACTATAACTTTTTTAAGAAGGAGATTCATCATGACTATTTGTGACTTACGTAACATTTTAACTTCTACAGAATTTGAGGCATTTAATAGCTCTTTAGCTACTCTGTTTGAAGAGTACAAGAAAGCTTCTACGCTAACTATTGAGCTTTTAAAACCTATCTTAGGCAATCCTCCTCGTATCCCTCAGTCTCCTGATATGGATGCAATGTTAGAAGCTTATGAGGAGCGCGCCAATTATGGTAAGAAAGCTAACAGTATCGAAGAGTACTTATCTTGTCAGTTATCTGCTTAAAATTCTAGAACGAGAGCAATGCTCTCGTTCTTTGTTTATATTTAGTTATGCACCTCTAAATTATGGCATAAATTATTTATTTAAATTTATAGTATAATTAAATGAATTTTTACGGATATCTCTCACCATTAAATATTGCAATGTGAAATTATCATTCTAATTGTGCAAATAATAAAAATTTTTAATTAATTATTCAGAACAAATATAATAAAATAAGCTAAAAACTGATATAGAAGCAATTAATTTTTTTAACTCTTGCGGCGAGCAGGGGGCATATATATATATAACATACAAAATTTACCTATTTTGCTTTACATTTTATGTAAAGCATGTTATAATTATAATAGTAACTTTTTAATTGAACTAGGTTTATAGTTCTTTCACTCAATAGGAGGTTCAATATGGCTAAAACGAATGCAAAAGGATTTTTTTGTGATTATCCCTGTGGATTTTCACAGTCCAAGTGTCAACTTTTTTTCTGTGCGGGGTGTGCTTCTGCTGGAATGCCATTAAGTCCAAACACTGAATATCCTGAATACTCTAAGATTTCTTCAAACAGCATCAAAAAAGAAACAGCAAAAAAATAAGATAGGAGAGTTATCTATGACAGGTACGGCACATATCATCCTTTGTGAGATCATTGGAGTAATTATTGGTTTATTACTTATTAGAAACCGATGACAAATAGGATTTGTTTTGGGTTGATTTGGTTGCATGTTAGTCACTGCTATTGTAAAAGACATTTTTTGACTATAAAACCAAATAAAAAATGCACTTTTTATAAGTGCATTTTTTATTTTGGTTATTTTATAATTACTCTTTAATATCAGCAACTACTCCTGAACCTACTGTTCTACCACCTTCACGGATAGCAAATCTTAGTCCTTTTTCGATAGCGATTGGAGTGATTAATTCGATTTCCATATCTACGTTATCTCCTGGCATAACCATTTCTGTTCCAGCAGGTAATTTGATAACACCTGTAACGTCTGTTGTTCTGAAATAGAATTGTGGTCTATATCCATCGAAGAATGGTGTATGACGTCCACCTTCTTCTTTTGTTAGAACGTATACTTGTGATGTGAATTTTGTGTGTGGATGTATTGTTCCTGGTTTTGCTAGAACTTGACCTCTTTCGATGTCTTTTCTATCTATACCTCTTAATAATACACCTATGTTGTCTCCAGCTTCTGCTTGGTCTAATAGTTTTCTGAACATTTCAACACCTGTAACAACGCTCTTGTTAACTGGTCTGATACCAACTATTTCAACTTCGTCTTGAACTTTAACAATTCCTCTTTCTACTCTACCAGTTGCAACTGTTCCACGTCCTGTAATTGTGAATACGTCTTCTACTGGCATTAAGAATGGTTGGTCTATTGGTCTTTCTGGTGTTGGGATGTAGCTATCAACTGCTTCCATTAATTCTTTCATGCATGCATATTCTGGTGCATTTGGATCTGTTGCTGTTGATTCTAGAACGTTTAATGAAGATCCTTTTATAATTGGAATTTCGTCTCCTGGGAAACCATATTCGCTTAATAGATCTCTAACTTCCATTTCTACTAATTCTAATAATTCTGGGTCGTCAACCATATCGCATTTGTTTAGGTAAACTACGATAAATTTAACACCAACTTGTCTTGCAAGTAAGATGTGTTCTCTTGTTTGAGGCATTGGGCCATCAGCTGCTGAAACAACTAGTATAGCACCATCCATTTGTGCTGCACCTGTAATCATGTTTTTAACGTAGTCAGCGTGTCCTGGGCAGTCAACGTGTGCATAGTGTCTGTTATCTGTTTCATATTCTACGTGAGCTGTATTGATTGTGATACCTCTTGCTTTTTCTTCTGGTGCACTATCAATTGCATCATATGCTTCGAATTTTGCTTTTCCTAACATTCCTAAGTATTTAGTAATAGCTGCTGTTGTTGTTGTTTTACCATGGTCAACGTGTCCGATTGTACCAATGTTAACGTGTGGTTTTGTTCTTTCAAATTTTTCCTTTGCCATTTGAAATTTTCCTCCTTTTTTCTTTTCATTTATTTTTAATTTTTTTAAAATTAATAACTAATTTTATACGCTTGCATTTTATAACAAATTTTAGAAAAATGCAAGTGTTTTTAATTATTTTTCATTTTCGTATTCTTTTTTAGTAACACTTTCAATATTACTACTTAATCATTTAACTAGGTCATCGTAGCTACTAGTAGCAATCCTACTTTTTATATCAGCACCTACTTGCTCCCAGTCTTTTCTTATTCTTTTTGCATCTAATGCAGATTTTGTTTTTTCGTCTGATAATATATTTACTTTATATTCAGAAACATCAGCTTTTAAACCTTCAATAAATTTTTTCCTTTGTTCCTTTATACTTTCATACATATTATCACATCCTTTATTCTAAAATATTATATTTAACATTTATTAAATTTGATGTAGGGGCAGGCCTTGTGTCTGCCCGTTCTACAAACATATATATAATAATGTTTATTATTTAAGAACTTTCGTTGTAGCATAGGGCGGACACAAGGCCACGCCCCTACAACAACATCACATTTATTATCTATAATAAATTAATCTTTCTTAGCTCTTGATGCTACTATTGCTTCAAGTACTGATTTTGGAACTTCTTCGTAATGGCTTGGTTCCATTGCATATGTTCCTCTTCCTTGTGTTCTTGAACGTAAGTCTGTTGCATATCCAAACATTTCTGATAGTGGTATAAATCCACGAATTATTTGGCTTCCGCTACGTGCTTCCATTCCTTCCATTCTTCCACGTCTTGAGTTTATATCTCCTATAACATCTCCCATGTATTCTTCTGGAACTGTTACTTCTACTCTCATTATTGGCTCTAATAATACAGATTTTGCTTGACGACATCCTTCTTTGAATGCCATAGAACCTGCTATTTTGAATGCCATTTCTGATGAGTCAACTTCGTGGTATGAACCATCTACTAAAGTTGCTTTAAAGTCTATAACTGGGTATCCAGCTAGAATTCCTGATTCAGCAGCTTCTCTAATACCTTCTTCTGTTGGTTTGATGTATTCTTTTGGTACAGATCCACCAACGATTTGACTTTCAAATTGAACTCCTGTTCCTGGCTCTAATGGTTCTAATTCAATCCATACATCTCCGTATTGTCCACGTCCACCTGATTGACGAGCAAATTTACCTTGAACTTTTACTTTGTTTCTTATTGTTTCTTTGTAAGAAACTTGTGGTTTTCCTACTGTACATTCAACTTTAAATTCTCTCTTTAATCTGTCTACGATGATATCTAGGTGAAGCTCACCCATACCAGCGATTATTGTTTGACCTGTTTCATGATCTGTATGTGTTTTGAATGTTGGATCTTCTTCTGCTAATTTTGCTAAAGCTATACTCATTTTTTCACTATTTGCTTTATCTTTTGGTTCTATAGCTATGTCAATAACTGGCTCTGGGAATTCCATTGATTCTAATATAACTGGATGAGCTGGGTCACAAAGTGTATCTCCTGTAGATACTTCTTTTAGTCCAACTGCTGCAGCTATATCTCCTGCATATACTTTGTCTATATCTTCTCTATGGTTAGCATGCATTAATAGTATTCTTCCCATTCTGTCTTTTTTGTCTTTGTTTGCATTTAATATTGTAGATCCAGATTCTAATGTTCCTGAATATACTCTAAAGAAACAAAGCTTTCCAACAAATGGGTCTGTTGCTATTTTGAATGCTAATGCTGAGAATGGTTCTGTATCAGATGTTACTCTTTCTACTTCATTTCCTCTATCATCTACACCTTTGATATTTGGTATATCTAGTGGTGATGGCATATAGTATACTATTGAATTTAACAATTCTTGTACACCTTTGTTTTTGTATGATGAACCACATGTTACTGGAACTATTGTGTTTGCTATTGTTCCTTTTCTTAGACCTGCTCTTATTTCGTCTGCTGTTAATTCTCCTTCGTCTAAGTATTTCATCATTAACTCATCATCTTGTTCTGCTGCTGCTTCTACCATTGCAGCTCTGTATTCTTCTGCTTTTTCTTTCAAATCTTCAGGAATGTCTGTTTCTTCAATTTCTTTTCCTAAATCATCTTTATGAATAAAAGCTCTCATACTTACTAAGTCAACAATTCCTTGGAAATTGTCTTCACTACCTATTGGCAATTCGATTGGAACTGCATTTGCATTTAATCTTTCTTTCATTTGCTCAACGCATCCGTAGAAATCTGCTCCTGTCATATCCATTTTATTTACATATGCCATTCTTGGTACTTTGTATTTATCAGCTTGTCTCCAAACTGTTTCTGATTGTGGTTGTACACCACTTCTTGCTGCTAGAACTAGTACAGAACCATCTAGTACTCTTAAAGATCTTTCAACTTCTACTGTGAAGTCAACGTGTCCTGGTGTGTCTATGATGTTTATTCTGTTGTCCATCCATTTACATGTTGTTGCAGCTGAAGTAATTGTTATACCTCTTTCTTGCTCTTGAACCATCCAGTCCATTGTTGCTGCACCTTCGTGAACTTCTCCTATTTTATGAGTTCTACCTGTATAGAATAGAATTCTTTCTGTAGTAGTAGTTTTTCCAGCATCTATATGGGCCATGATTCCTATGTTTCTTGTTCTCTCTAAAGGAAACTCTCTTCCAGCCATTTTTGCTTTTTCCTCCTTTTTTTCTAATGTCAGGGGACACACCTTACCTTTTGGTCACTTCCACTTGGGCAAAAGGAATATCCCCTCCCCTTGTGAATAAGTGTTCAAATAGCTGTAGTATTCTCCTGATTTTTATTCTACCATTTGTAATGTGCGAAAGCTTTGTTTGCTTCTGCCATTCTGTGCATGTCTTCTTTCTTCTTGAATGCTCCACCGTTTCCAGCTAAAGCGTCCATTATTTCTCCAGCTAATTTTTCAGCCATTGTTTTTTCATGTCTATTTCTAGCATAAGTAACTAGCCATCTTAGACCTAAAGTTTGTCTTCTTTCTGGTCTTATTTCTAATGGTACTTGGTATGTTGCTCCACCAACTCTTCTTGCTTTTACTTCAAGAACTGGCATTACATTGTTAAGAGCTGCTTCGAATACTTCTAAAGCGTCTTTTTGCTCTTTTTCTTTTATGATGTCAAATGCATCATATACTATTTTTTGAGCAACTGTTTTTTTACCATCTAGCATAACATTGTTTATTAATTTTGTAACAAGTTTGCTATTGTACATTGGATCTGCTATTACTTCTCTTTTTGCTACATATCCTCTTCTTGGCACTATTCTTCACTCCTTTTATTTTAGATGTTCAAATTTAAGACTTAGCCTTCTTAAGACAATTATATTATCTTAATTCTTTCATCTTAGATTTTGTTGATATTTATAAAAATATCTAAAGTTACTCGGAAAGTACTTCTTCCCGTACAGTGCGTATAATCTATTTTAAATTTAAGTACCTTAAATTTGTAATTTCTTATATGCACTAAATTTTTTACCTAAATTCTATTTTTTAGGTCTTTTAGCTCCATATTTAGATCTAGCTTGCATTCTGTCTTTAACACCTGCTGTATCTAATGTTCCTCTTATTATGTGGTAACGAACACCTGGTAGGTCTTTTACCCTTCCACCTCTTATTAGAACAACACTGTGCTCTTGTAGGTTGTGACCGATTCCTGGAATATAAGAAGTTACTTCATAACCGTTTGAAAGTCTAACTCTGGCTACTTTTCTTAAAGCTGAGTTTGGTTTCTTTGGAGTTACTGTTTTAACTACTGTACATACACCTCTTTTTTGTGGTGCTCTTTTATTTGTTACTCTTTTTTTCATTGTATTGTAACCATGTTGTAGAGCTGGTGATGTTGATTTAGTTTTTTGTGTATGTCTTCCTTTTCTTACTAATTGGTTAATTGTTGGCACTTAAATTTCACCTCCTTGATTTTTGTTTATTGTAATGTTTTTTACAATAAATAGTTAATTTTATAATTTATTGTAACATTAATTGTTTGTTTTCTAATTGCTATTAATTTACTTTTTGTAATATAGAAAACCGTTACGGAAATACCATTTGTTGGCATTTTACTATAACGGTTCTATTTTATCATTTTTATGTATATATGTCAATATTTTTTGCTTATTTTATTTATCTTTCTGTGTCTTCTTCATCCTTGCTTTTTATTTCTTCTAATTTCTCTTTTTGCATTTGCTGTGCAATATCTCTTACTACTTGATATTTTAAACTTTGTGTAAAATCACTCTTAGCTCCATTTTCTTTTGGCTCTTCTTTTTTAATGTCTTTTGGTTGTATATTTATTTTCTTTTCCTCTTTCTTTTTTGATGCCATCTTTCTGTTTGCTCTCCAATTTTTAAACCTTTTTATAAATTGAAACCATTTTGGCTTTTTTTCTGCTTTTACTACTTGCTTTTCTTCTTTTTTTACATTTCTTATTTTGTTTTCTTCCTCATATAAGTCTTCTATTTCTATATTTCCTGCTTGATTTTCTTCTAAGTCTTCTTGCTCTTCTATTTCTTCCTCTTCATTTACTGCTTCATATCCTATACTTTCAATA
>CATNCV010000041.1 GCA_950096965.1 uncultured Clostridiaceae bacterium
TATAAGGAATATTTTAATATTTTTAATAATAGTACTAATTTTAAGTATAGGAATTATTATAATAAATAAAACTGGAATAATAGAAATTGCCAAAAATAGGATAGAAGAATTAAAAAAGGCACAAATAGAAACAGAAATACAAAATATAATAGATGAAACAAAACAAGAAATTATGTATAACGAAGGAAGAGAAGCAACTATTTCAGATTTGAAAGAAAAACTTAGAGGGGAAGGCTATGAATTAAATGAAATAACTGGAGAAGTTAAATATAATGAATATTATGTTATAATAAATACTGACCTATCCATATCTAGTATAGAACAAATAGCAACAAAAGCAAAATATGAAATAATGTCTGAAAATGAAGGTAAATATGAGGTACTAATAACAATAGAGAACAAACATGGAATAGAAAAAATAACAGGAAGTGATATAACATTTGAATGTAAAGGAAGAGAAAAAGTAGCTTTAGATAGAACATTAAATGATGGAGAAGCATACCAAATAAAAGTAAAGCTAGTAGGAAAAGAAAAGGAAGAACTACATACATTAGTAGCCTCAAAAAAACCAAATATTATAGTATCAAATATAGATACCTTAGGCGATGGAACTACAAAAACTATAAATATAGAATATCCTAATAATGAGAATTTAATAAATTATTACAGTTTAGATGATGGTGCAACATGGCAAGAATATACACAAGAACTAAATATATTAGAAGCAGATAATAAAACAATAGCAGCAAAAAGTGAATGGAAAGAAGGAAAAACAATAGAAAACACAGAAGAAAAAGTGTCATTAGTAGTAAGTGATAGTTTATTGTCTGCAAGCAAAAATGCAATTATGAAAAATGATACTCATTATACAATAGCAGTAAAAGACGAAGAATATAATGTACACACATATATAGAAGATGAAGATGTAATAGTAAATAATGTTAAAGTATATGGAACAGCAAATGATGTAGGGACAGCAAATGGAGATGCTAAATATATGGTATTAGTAAAAATAAATGGAAACTTAAGCATAAATAATAATGCAACATTAACAACATATGGAACACAATATGGTGGACCAAAAGGAATGCTATTATATGTAACAGGAAATTTAGAAAATAATGGAACAATAACAATGACAGCAAGAGGAGCAAAAGCAGAAGGGCAAAACGTATATTTATGGAAAAATAAATCAGAAGCAAATAATTATGAATTTGTACCTAAAATAGGGGGAATTGGAGGAACTTCAAGAAACTCAAATGGAGAAGGAATAAAAGGAACGAATGGAGAAAGCAGACAAACAGGACGGAGGAGGTTCTGGTGGAGGCTGGGGTTCCTTAGGAAATAAAGGTTCAACAGGAAAAGGCGGAAATGGAACATCTTATTCTGGAGGAACAGGTGGAGGTTCAGCAAGGAATACAGGTAGTAATGTTATAGGGCAAGCAGGTAATGACAACGGCGGAAAAGGAGGCAATGCAGCTGGAAGAGGAGGCTCTGGTGGAGGAGCAGGAAATCCAGGAGGAACTGATCTAAAATCATCTGGTTTAATATCTAGTCCAGGAGAAAATGGAACTGGAGGGTTATTAATATTATATAGTAATTCAATTGAAAATAAAGGAACAATAACATCAAATGGAATGAATGGGGGAAGACGGAAGTGCAGTAGGAGGCGGAGCCTCAGGAGCAGGAAGTATAAATATATTTTTTAATGAGAGTATAACAAAAGGAATGATTTCTACAATTGGTGGAATTGGAGGTTTATCAGAAGGATTTCAGGGATTCGCAGGAATTCGAGGAGGCTCAGGAGGAAATGGTTGTGTATCAATAGGAAACATATCAACTGGAACATATCAAGAATATATAGAAAATATAGAATAATATAAAAAAATATTGGAATAACTAATATTCCAATATTTTTTTGTATTTTAAGTTAAGTATTGTAGCTATACTGTTTGAAGGAAGGGTTTATACAAAACAGTTTAAGTGTATGTTTTTACTATAAATTTTAAAGTGTTTAATTAAAAGGAAGAATAAAAAGTAGCTAACATTTTATAATAAACATTAAAAAACATCTTATTATAAACAAAATAGTTAAAAAAATGCTTTTTGATGTATTTATATATTAAGCATTTTTTTTAACAATAATTTTACTATAAAATTAAAGTTATTCAATAAGTTTAATATTAAAAAAATATTACTTTGGAATTATACAATAATTCAAGAACTTCAATATTCCCTAGCAAAAGTCGAAAAAGAGCCATTTTTGTAAAATAATTATAATATAAATATAAAAAAAGGAGAAACAGACAAAAAAAACTGTATTTCCGTATAAAAAAGCTATAGCAGTATTTGTAATAATTCTAAAATTGACAATTTTCTTAATTGACTTTAAATTAAAAATTTCTTATAGTAAAGTTACATGAAAACCAAATAAAAAGAGAGGTAAAGAAAATGTCAAAAGAAAAAATTAGAAAATTAGTAATTGATAATCAAAAGAAATTATTAGCAGTACTAGTTATGTTAATTGCTATTTTATTAATAGTAGGGATAAGTGTAAATGCTAATAAAAATGATGATTATGCAGTTGAAATTAAAGACAGTGGAGAAAATAATATTGCTACAAATCAAGATTATGATGCTAGTAGTCCAAAAGTTTATGACTCTAGTGTAACTAAAAAGATTATAGCAGATACACCACAAAGTTTAACATATGAAGTGCAAGTAAAAAACTTAGCACCTAATATAACTGCTGAAGTAGCTATTGTAATAGATAGCTCTAGAAGTATGGGAATAAATGATATTGATAATAAAGTAAAGGAAAAGGTTATTCAATTAGTAAGTGAACTAAAAGCAAATTCACCAAAAACCAAAATATCAATATCTACTAATAGTGGAGTAAAAATTTGGCAAACAGCTTGGCAAGGAAATGCTACTCAACAACAACAATATAATAATAATTTTGTAAATACTATAAATGGAGTAACTTTTTCAGATGGTGAAAGTGTAGCAAAAGGTATAGATTATGCAACAAGTACTTTTTCTGCTGGTGATTTAGGAAAATACTTAGTAATATTTTCAGATGCAACAGATTCATTAAAAGAAAAATTAGAAGGGCTAAAAACAGATAGGAAAATAGAAGCAACATCTATATTAACTGATATTACAAATAATGAATATCAAACAAGTACACTAATAGGAACTAGCCAAATGATAAGTGAAACTGATAATTTTTCTAATGTATGTTATAAAACTAATACTAGTATGACAGAAGTAAAATTAACAGATGTATTTTCTAATGAAGTAAATGAATATTTTGATTTTGAAGAAGTTTCTAAAGACAACAATTTAGAAATAGAGAAAACCTCTAATGGATATATATTAAAATGTAATGAAATAAAATCAGGAGAAACAAAGACTTATACATTTACATTAAAATTAAAAGATAATGCAAACATTGATGCTGGAAAAATATACAGAGAGTTAACTTCAAGTGATAGCTTGACTATAGACTATAAAGATAGAGATGAACAAAATCATACATATCAAATGAAAAATACACCAACATTTGTAATATGTAAAAAATATAGCTTAACAATAAAAGCAGTAAGTGAAAAGAGTGATAGTTTACCAGTAACAGACTTAGACATACAAGTAGTAGGAACAACTGTAGTAGGTCAAGATGAGTTTGGAATTGATATAGTTAAAGAAGTATTTAATGATATATTAAAAACAGATTCAAGAGGAAGAATAGTAATAGATAATTTAAAAACATTAGGAGATATTAAATTTGAAATAAAACCAATAGTTAATCAATTTGGTTACCAAGAAACTTCTGCAACTCAAATTATAGTACATAATGACCCAACAGGAGTAGGAACAATATGGGCAGAATCAGATGTTACAAATCCAGAAGTAGATGTAGTACAAAGAAATATAACTGTACTATTACCAATATCAGTAGAAACATTTGATATGGAAATAATTACAACAGATGCAAATAATGAAAATGTACTATTAGGAAATACAGAATACAGATTAATACAACCTAAATTAAATAGTAAATATAATATGGAAGCAATATATGGAACATCAGATGCAGAAGGAAAACTAATACTAAAACCAGCAATAATGACAAAAGATGGTTCATACCAATATATATTAAGCCAAATGAGTGCACAAGAAGGTTATGATTCTATGGGAAATGTTACATTAATAGTAACATTTGAAAATGGAAAAGTTACAAGTATAGTACGTAAATATAATGACTTAGTAACAACAGACCATGTAGTACAAGGCTCAAACAAAACAGTTGTAAGAGTTGGAAACGTATGTCAAGCAGCAGATGCATTTGAATTAGAAATAAACTTAAAAGATAAAGATACAAATGCTCCACTTTTTGGAGGAATATATAATATAGAAGTAAATAGAACAACATCAGGAGGAGAACAAGTAACTTCTAAACTAAATGGATATGTTACAGATGTAAATGGAAAAATAAATATAAAAATACCAGGAACAGGATATATCAATTTAAAAATAACAGAAAAATCACCAAAAGCAGGTTATGTAGAAGATAAAGAAGTAAAAAATATTACATTCTTTAGAAATAATGGAACAGTACAATACATATCAAGCAAGGTACCAGTGACATTAGATGCAATTGCAGATAGTGACAACAATAAACTAATAGTTAACCTAACAAGTGGGCTTGCAAATGAACAAAACAGAATACAAGTACAATTAGCAGATAATGAAGAAATAAATGCATATATACCAGGAGTATTATTAGGAATAAACAAAGTTGGCGATGAAAATGTAATACAAGGAATAACAAACCAAGATGGTATAGCAGACTTTATAGTACCAAATGAAGACCCAGGGGAATATACTTATGAAATTAAATTAATAGGTTCATTACCAGGTGGATATTTATCAACAAGTTCATTATTAGGAACAATGAAAGTAAAATACAATAATGATAGATATATATTTGAAGGTTCAAAAGTAAGTACTACAGCACCATATATGGAAGTAACATTTAATCAATCAATAGAACAAAACTTCAAATATGATACAGCTAAAGCAGAAATAAGACTAGCAGTAGACCCAACATATGTATACAAATTTAAAATAGCACTTGTAGATGATGCAAACAAAGCATTAGCTGGTGCAAAATATAGTATACAAATGGAATCTGATGGAGTAGAAGTAAAATACTTATCAGGAAAACTTACAGACAATAATGGTAACTATATAACAAGAATAGTTGGTGGAGGACAAAATATTACTATTAGAGTTACTGAAACAGCGACATTACAAGGATACATTTTAACAAAAGAAACTCAAGTAATAGAATTAGAATTACAAGATAATCAATATGTTATTACAAATAGTAGTCCAAATGTATATGACCCAGCAAATGGCGAATATAGAGGAACAGAGCAAGTTGGAAAAGAAATTATATACCATGATATGAATAAATGTAAAACAGGAGCAAATACAATACTTAACTTACATGTAAATAAAATGGATCAAAATGATTTCTTAGTATCTGGTGTTAAAGTAAGATTCTCTTCTCCTACATTAAAAGATGCAAATGGAAATAATTTAGACTTTGTATATGACACAACAGATGAAAATGGAAATCAAATACAAAAAGATTATTATGTAACAGATCAAAATGGATATTTTGAAATATTAGGAATAAAAGTACAAGGAGATAAACTAAATAATGGTGAAAGAATTGACTACTTGTATATGAATGAACTAGATGCAGAAGGAAATGTTATACCTAATACAGATATCACAATAAAAATAACATTCAGACAAAATAAGAATACTAATGTTGTAGAAGTTACAAACGTAGAAGCAACATGGGGAAATAGACTTGTAAAATCAAGAACATTTAGTTCAAGAGAAACAGAAGTTGCATATGAAAGTGATGTATACTTAGATTTATTTACAAACTTTGATGATGTAGGAAACTTCTCATTAGACTTAAAGAAAGTAAATAAAGAAGGAAAACCACTTTTAAGTTCAAAATATGACATAATATTAATCAGACCAGATGGAACAACACTTGTAAGAAAAGACATAACAGTAAATGAAAATGTAGAACTAGATGGAGCATTAGTAAGCGAAGGAACAAAGATAGAAATAACAGAAAAAGAAGCTCCAATTGGATACAATATAAACCAATATACAGAAGTATTAACAATAACAGATGTAGACCCATTAACAAACCTTGCAACATGTGAATTATCACCAAGTTTATATGCAACTCCAAGAGCAAAAATGTTAGAACCAGAAATATTAATTGCATCTGACGGAACACAAAAAGTATGTATTAAACTAGAACTTACAGATTATGAAACAGACACATTTAAATTTGGAATAACAGCAAAAGATAATGGAACACAAAATCCAGTACCAGGATATGAATTTGCAGTTTCAACAACAGAAGGAGCACAAAAGAACTTTGCGCCTACAGATACACAAGGAAAAGTATCAGAACAAATTGGTGCAAACTACAAAATAGATGATTATGAAGTAACATATACTGTAAAAACTTATAGAGAAGCTAATTTTTATAAAAAACTACCTACTCCAATAGAAGTAAAAGTAATATTTGACTTAAATGGAATGGTAAAAGGTGCTGATACTATATTAGCAAACCAAAATCAACCAGGATATGGAACAATATGGAACATAATAGCTACTAACACAGTAGATGGAAATGACATAGATATAGAAATAAAAGTAGACCCATGTGACCCATTAACAGTAAATATAAAAACACAAGACACTATAACTAATAAAGAACTTACAAATATAGAATATAAAATAGAACCATCTATAAATTTACCAGCAACAGGAACTACACAAGTAAAAGTTGGATATGTACTACCAGGAGGAGTTCAAACATATAAAATAAAACAAACAAATACAAACATAGTAGGAAACTATAAAGAAATACCAGAACAACAAATTAAAATAACATATGATGAAGAAGGTAATGTAATAGCATTAGATGAGCTAACAAATGAAGTGCATGAAGTTTCTATAAATGGAAAAGAAGTAACTATAATAATAGATGCAGAACCAGCAGTACCATTTACAATGAAAAATATAGCATACTTCCATAATGACACAAATATAGTAAATTCAAAATTTGAAATAAGTGTACAAGATGATAGAACAAAAGAATTACTAACAGATTCATTAGGTGAAGATGAAAAATATTCAGGTAAATTTGAAGCAGGTACAAGTAAAATATACACAATAAAACAAATAAATGCAGGAACTGGATATGCAAAAGTAAATGATTTCCAAATAGAAGTATTCTTTGATGAAAATAAAAACATTACAGATGCAAAAATAGTAGGAGCAGACACAACACCTAAAGCAGAAGGCAATGTAAATGAATTTGTTGAATTTGTAACAGTATCAGTTACAAAACCATCAACAGAAAATGACAGAGGATATAATGGAAATGATAAAGGTATAGTAAATATTACTGTTAAGAGCTACCCACAAGTAGAATTCAATATTGAAAATGTGGATAGAAGAGATGAAACAATAAAATTAGTAGGAACAAAATATAAAGTAGAATCACATTTAAGAGAAACTAGCGAAATATATACAAGAGATGAACAAATAGTTACTGGAAATGATGGAATTGGAACAGCAAAATTAGATAAGAGCGGATACAGAAATAATGTTATTTACACAATTACAGAATTACAACCATCAGCAAGGTATCAAACATTAGGAATAGAACCAATAATAGATGTGGAATTTGACGAACGTGGATACATTATAAATACTACAATTAATAAAAGAGATGATGTAATAGAAATAACAAGACCAGAAATTGTTGAGCCAGAGGATAACTTTAAACTAAATATAAAAATAAAGAGCAATCCAGAACTTAAAATAAATATAACAAAAGTAGATGAAGAAGACGAAACTGTAGTAATACCAGGAGTAAACTTTGAATTAACAGCTAAAATATTAAAAGACAATTTAAGCGAAGAAGAACAACAAAAATTAACATTAAATACATCAGGTCAAACAGAAGAATATTACTTAAGTGAAGTATTAGATAGACTACAAATAACAAGAGAAGAAGTAGAAGCAATAAAGAAAAACATTGGAATAGCAAACATAATAGAAGAACTAAAAAATAATGGAAACTTAAGTACTGAAGAAGAAGATGAAATAAACTTACAATTAAATGACAACTTAAAAATAAATAAAATTGTAGAATTAGGTAAACTTACAAAAACACAAATAAATCAAAAAATAGCTGAGGTAAGCAATAGAACAACAATAAATAGATTAATACAAGAAAATAAAACTACTGAAGATACAGTAAATGATTTATTAAATACAGTAAAAAAACAAATAAGACTAGATGTAGATAGAGTAGTAACAGACCAAAATGGTAGAGCAACTTTATACATGGACAAAACATTAGCAAACAAAACAATAGAATACACACTAAAAGAAACTAAAAAGGCAGCAGGATATGATTGGTTAGATTATGTAGTAATATTTGAAGTTACATATGATGCAAATGGAATGATGGTACAAGATAACCCAATAAGAAAAGTTTCAGGAAATATGGATATAACATCATTTAATCAATATAACTTTGAAATATCTACAACTGTAAAAAATACACCAAGTAAAGAATTCCAAATACATTTATCAGTAGAAGATGTATATGACTCAAATAAAAAGCTAGAAACAGCAATATTTGATGCATACTTAGTAGATACACAAAATACAATCACATATGCACCAGATAATGAATATAGAGTAACATTAGAAACAGGTTCAGTAACACAAGGAACAAACTTAACAACAGCACATGGTGAAGATACAGAAGTAGTAGGCTTATATGATAAAGGAGCAGGAAGAAGACTATTAAGATTAGTACAAAAACAAATTCCAAGTAAATATTACTTAGGAACTGACAAATATGATAGTATATATCAATCTATTCAATATGCATTACTTATAGATGTAGAGTTTAATGATGAAGGAAATATAGTAGCTACAAACCTACATTCACCAGGAAGCGATTCTAACCACATTGGATATATAGCAGATGGAAGATATTTACAAGTATCACATACAAAAAATACTATAAATGTAACAGTTAAATATTACCCAATGTTACAAGTACAAATGCAAGCAAGAGATAAATATACACAGCAAAGTCTAAAAGGAAATTATACAATAGATACTCGTATGTGGGGTTCTAGTTCGACATCACCAGACGCAATAGTAAGTGCAGGATATATAAACCCATACTATACATCACATTGGATAGGAAATGTAAATTATGGTTACCAACACTATGGAAGAACTTACAATGCAAATTATATAACATCAAATAGTATAACAAAAGTAGAAGATGCTTCGAGAGTAGCAATATCTCCAGCAGATGCAGATTCATTTGCAGAAAATAAAAACCCAAATAAAGATAGAAGAGTAAGAAGACTATATGTATATGAAAATGCAGAGCCAAATGCACCTATACAGTATCAAACATATTTACCAAGACATATTACACATTCATCTCAATATTTGCTAGCAATAATAGATGTTACATACAATGACTTAGGTGAAGTTACTGATGTAAATGTAATGCAAGAAAATTCACAAACAAATATAACATCAGGATTCTTTAAATCAGTGAAAGCAGATATAAATGCACATACTATTAAAATAACAGTAGACTATGCACCAATTACAACAATTAATACAACTGTAATAGATGAAGTAAGTGGAGCAGGACTTTCAGGAATAAGAGTACAACCTTATTTAGGTGGAACAAATGTAACAAATACATCTTATGAATATAGAACAACAATGTACTATACAACAAATTCTCAAGGAAAAACAGGTTGGACATATTGGGGAGCAAGTATACCAGATAGCCAAAACAGATATATACTAGACACTTATACATCAGGTTCAGGATATGAAGGATACTTTGATCCAAATAATATAATATTAGATGTAGCATATGATGAAAATGGTAGAATATCAGCGGTTACTTCTAAAAATACAGATAGATTTGGAGACGATAATGTTGTAGATATAAGCTGGGTTAACAACAACATTCATGTTACAATAAAATACTGTAGAAAATTCAATGTAAAATTGAACAAAGTAGACTTTTATGATAGCAATAAAAAATTAAATGCAGCATTTAGTATAGTAACAAGTGAAGGAACAAATGCATCAATGGCAGCAAATACAGTAACAACAATAGGAAAAGTATATGCTGGAAAAACAGTAAAATATACACTATCTGAAACAGCAGTACCAACAGGATATATACCAATAGAAAATATGGAAATATTCGTAGACTTTAACAATAATGGAAGTGTAAGAGCAGCAAATTCTACAAGTGAATACTTTGAATTTGTAAAATCAGCACCAGTAGACTTAGGCACAAATAGTTTAAAGAAAACAGATTTAGAGGCTAATATTAAAAATAAACCAAGATTTGATGTGACAATAGAATTATCAGATAAATTCTATCCAAGCTTAAAACTTGCAGGAGGAACATTTGAAATAACAAATAGCAAAGGAGATGTTGCATCAGGTGGAATTCAAACAGACGCAAATGGTATTTTACAAACTTATGTAGGAACAGTATATCCAAATGAAGATGTACTATATACAATAAAACAAACAAATACAATTGCAGGATACAGACAAAATACAGCAATAGTAACATTTAATGTACACTTTAATAGCAATGGTAAAATAGAAAACTATAGTTTAATAGGTGGAACAGATGTAGCAACAATGCATCCAACAAAACATGTAGGAACAAAAGAAGTAAAACTAAATATTACAAACATACCAAAAGACATTAGATTAGGAATTTACAAACATGATAAACTAGATAATAGTGTAATGTCAGATGTAAGATTCAAATTAACAACTAAAGAAGAAGGAAAATTAGACAGCGAAAAAACAGTAGTAACAAATGCAAATGGAACAGCAGTAGATGTAGTAGATGAATTTAAAGAAACTACTGGAGGAAATAGAATTGTAACATATGTAATATCAGAAATAGAAGCAGCACCAAGCTACAGAAAAATACAACCAGTAGAAATAAGAGTAACTTATAGATCAGATGGAACAATGTATTTATATGATGTAATAAGTAACCCAAGCAATGTAATTGTTGAAATAGCAACTAATAAACAAATAAAATATGTAGACAATACACCAGTACACATTAAACTTACAATTCCAAATGACAATGCATATGACCTAATAGTAAAAAATGAAGACAAAAATTATGAAGGCTTAGGAATTTTTGGAACAAAATATAATGTAACTATAAATGGAGTAGTTCAAAACCCTATAACAACAGATGCAAATGGTATAGCAAAAATAATGAACCAAACTCAAAATGGCGAAATAACAATAGGAATTTCAGAAAGTCAAATTGGTGAAGGTTATAGAGAAGACAATAATAATGTAACTACAGTAAAAGTAAATAAAGGAACAGAAGTATACTCACTAGAATTTGTAGATAATTCAAACCCTACATATGCAACTGTAGAAGTAAATGAAGAATATGGAACAATAACTGTAACATTTAAAAATGAAACAAAACTAGAACTTACAATGCAAAAGAATGACATTAATACAGGAGCAGTGTTAGAAGGAGCAGAATTTGAGATTATAGAAGAAGAATTAGATAATACAGGAGCTGTAATAGAAGGAAGCGAAAGAATAATAACAACAAATACAAATAACATAACAGATGAAAATGGATTATTATACTTTGACTTAGGACTATCAAAACAAAATAAAACAATAAGATATACATTTACAGAAATTGTGGCACCAGAAGGATATACTCAAATACACCCAATAACAGTAACAGTTAAATTTAATGGCTTTGGACATATAGCACAAATGACAGATGACTCATTCAGAGCACAAGAGGGATTAGCTACAAGTACAGGAAGATCACATCATATGATAGTAGTTATAGGAAATGGTACAGTAAATGAAGCATATACCGTAAAAATAGTTACAGAAGATTCACAAAGCAATAGAAGAATAAATGGTTCAATATTCCAAGTAGAAGCTATAGAGACAAGTACAGGAGCAACAAACAAGAGCGTAACAGGGGCAACAACAAATGTTTCAAGTACTTTAGCAGGAAGTACAGTTATATTTGAAAGAGGAGCTTTAAAAGTAAATGGAATAACAGCAGAAGGAGATGTACAAATCAAGTTCAGACAAATAGAATCAGCAGTAGGATATGTATATGGAGCAAACCCAACATCAGGAATAGTAAATATCCACACTGAATTTGAAATAATTCCTTCAACTCAAGAAAAACAAGTAACAATAACAGAAGGACAAGGAAATGATGAAAGATTTGATATACAAATAGACAATACAAATAGAGTAATTACAATAAAAGTGTTAAATGACCCACAAGTTGATTTCGAAATTACAAAAGTAGATAGAGATACAAAAGAACCAATAGAAGGAATGAAATTTAGTATAACATCTACTGTAATAGAAAATGGACAAAATATAGATACAGGCTTAAATAAAGAATTTAAACCAACAGATGATAAAGGATACACAGCATCAGATGTAGGATATTCATATGACGCAAAAACAGTAATATATACTATTGTAGAAGAAAAAGATTTACAATATAGAGAATTAGACCCAATAGTAATAGCAGTTCAATATGACACAAGTGGAAATATAGCCTCATATCAAATATTAAGTAATCCAAACGACGTAACTATTAAAGAAGATGACACAAAAACTATAAGTAAAAGAGTACTTACAGACTCATCACCAATAATAGGTATAGTTGATATAAATTACTCAAATATTACAATACCAACAGGTATAGGCTCAAGAATATTACAATTAGAAATAAATAACTCTAAAGAACCTAAAGACTATAGAATACAAATAGGAAAATACCACGAAGATACAACATATCCATACTTATTACCAGGTGCAAAATATGAAATAACAGTATCACAAGAACATGGAAAAGCGGTAACAACATGGGTAGATATAACAGATGAAAATGGTATAATACTAAGTCCATACTTTAATGGATATGGAGATATAGAAATATCTATAAAAGAACTTGAAGCACCAGAAGGTTTCGAACTAGATAATATAACTAAAACAACAAGAATAAAGAGATATGAATCTAGTGGAAATATAGTGATACATTCAACAGATGTAGGAGCAAAAGTAAGTGAAGATAATACAACTATTTATTTAGATGTTGTTGATAAACAACTAGCTGGAATATATGACATTATAGTAAATAAAGTAGATGCAAAAACAGGAAACTTAATTGAGAAAAACCCAGCAGACATAAAATTACAACTAGTTGAAGAAATCGAAACAATAACACAAACTATAGACCCAGATACAGGTGATGTTGTAGAAACTGTAACAACAGCTGAAGTAACAACACCAATATTCGAAGAATCAACAGATGACTATGGAAGAATAATTGCTAAAAATCTAAATGCACCAACTAAGCCAGGAGTATATAAATATGTACTATCTGAAACAAAAGCACCAAAAGATTATATAGGAATTAGTGAAAATCAAGTTGAAATATTAGTAACATTTGATTTAAATGAAAACCAAGAAATGATAATCACAAACGTAGCAGTAAAAGATGCAGTAGATGTAAAAGCAGGAAAAGCTTCTAAACAAATAATGAATATTATAGTATACAATACATTAGATGAAGAAGGTTCTTCAACTCTAGCAGACGATGAATTTGGAATAGACTTAAGAAAAGTAGACACTGACTTATATCAAATTACAGGAAGCACAGCAAAATTCCAAATAAAAGATATGGTAACAAATGATGTAATAGATGTAGAAACAGATGAACTAGGAAGAACAGAACTTATTAAATTTAAAATTCCAGAAACAGAAGGACAATACCAACTTCTATTAACTGAAGTTAAAGCGCCAAGAGGTTATAAGCCATTAGAAGGAGATATAAACATACTATTAGACTTTGCAAAAGACGAAAATGGAAAAATATACTTATCAAGAGCAAATGTTGTAGGACAAAATGTTGTATATTCAAATAAAGCAGAAGATGGTGAATTACCAAACAGAAAATTAGAACTTAAAGTAATAAATGAAGATGGACCATATACATTAGTAATAGAAAAACATCATACAGCAGATCCATATTATCCAGACTTTATACCAGGAGTAACATTTGACATAAAAGTTACACCAGAATTTGGAGGAGAAGTACTAGAAACAACAAAAGTAACTAATGATGAAGGTATAATAACAATAGAAGACTTAGAAGGTTATGGTCGTATAAAAGTAGAAATAACAGAAAAATCTGCTCCAGATGCATATAAAGTAGATTATGAAACAAAAGTACTAGAATTCTATAGAGATAAATATACTAAAGAATTAAGAGAGTATGACTCTAATGTAAACTATGAGTTAGATGAAGATAATCAAATTGTATATATGAAACCATCAAATGAAATAAAAGCTGGAATATATGATTTAGTTATTAATAAAGTAGATAAAAATACAAATAAAACAATAACTAACAATCCTACTACATTTAACTTAAATATGATTAAGAAATATTACAAAAATAATATAGTAACAGACCCTATAACAGGTGAAGAAACTAATGTATCAGAAATAACAGAAATAAAAATACCTATTATAGAAGCTGAAGCAACAAATGCTAAAGGATATTTAACTAAAAACTTTATAGAAATGCCAAAAGAACCTGGAACATATACATATGAATTAGAAGAGGTACAAGCTCCAAGTGGATATGAAAAACTAAAAGCTCCAATAAGATATGACATAACATTAGAATTTAATGACAAAAATGAGCTAGTAATTACAAATGTTGAAGTACAAAATGAAGATATAAACTTACAAGTATTAACTTGGAAAGACCAATTCATATCACTTGCATTACTAAATCAAAATGGAATTCCAGATGGAAAAGTACAATTCCAAGTTACTAAAGTTGATGAAGAAGGAAACCTAATAACAACAGATACAGCCGTATTTAAAATAGTAGATCGTCAAACAAATGAAGTATACTATATGGAAACAGACGTAAATAGTAGCATAGCAGATAAATTAATAGAAATGCCAAAAGAAGCTGGAAAATATAATTACACAATTAATGAAATAAAAGCACCAGAAGGATATGCATTAGATAGAAATGACATTAATTTAGAATTAGAATATACAGAAGATAGTAATGAAAAAGGTAAAATAATTTTAAGCAAAGTTACTGTAAACGGAGAAAACGTAGAATATACAAATGAAGCAAAAGATGATGAACTACCTAATAGAAATATAGCATTAGAAGTAACTAATAAATTAGGACAAAATGGTTCAGTAAATGAAAAAACATATACTGTAATAGTAAATAAAATAGACGAAGTTACAAAAGAACGTATATTAGACCGTGCAACATTTGATGTAGCATTAGCAAATGGCGAAATAGTACATGCATCAACAAATGAAGAAGGCCAAATGATAATAGAAAATGTACATATGCCAGCAAAACCAGGAGACTACGAAGTAATTATAAAAGAAACAAAAGCACCAGAAGGTTATATACTAGATGAAGAAATGAAGATAGTAAACGTAACATTTAGTGGATTATCACAAAATATGATTATTTCAGACTTAGCATTAGGTGATGCAAATAATACTAATATAGAAATAGTAACAGCAGAATGTACAGAAGATAAGATAGTACTTAATGTATTAAACAAAGCAGAAGATAAAGAGAAACTATATGTAATATCTAAGAAATACCATAAAGACTATGACTTATATGATGAACTTCTAAAAGAATATAATAGCAAAACACCAATATATGATGAAGGCGAAGACATATATGAAATATTAGACTACTTCTATGGAGTATATGGTGATAAAGGAAATAAGAAAGGAAAACCATTAACACCATTAGCATACACAATAGATAAACCATTTATAGACACCAAAATAGCAAAAGCAGGTTATAAAAATGTTTTAGTAGAAGAATTTATAGGAAACTTAGAATCAAATGGACATATGGTAGTACTAGATCAAAATGGAAATGAATTAGGACCAAAAGATGTAGTGGCAACAGGAATGATATTAAGATCAACACTAGATGATCAAGAACTAACATTTGATATAGTAGTAAAAGGTGATGGATATATGGCTCCAAACGAGAAAAAACCAGGAAGAATAACTACAGCAGATAAGAATGCATTAACAAGATATATTGCAGGAGACAGAACATATGTAACAGATCCATTACAATTAAGAGCATTAGATATTGATATGGACGGAAGATTAAATACTTCTGATAAAGCAGAGATGACACAAATTCTTAATTATCTTTCAGGAGATGATCCATACTATACAACTTGGTCAAACTCAAATGTATTATCAGACAAAAAACATATACAATATGTTAGCAAAGAAGATTATGTACCACAAGAAAATTAGTATATAAAGTTATTATTTGGGCTATAGAAATATAGCCTGAATAATAACAAAAATATAAATATATAAAGAAAGGAAAAGGGATATGAAAAAAGCAAGTATAGCAATTTTATTATTAATTGCAATGTTATTAACCAGCTTTGGTAGTATGGTAAATGCTGTAGATGAAGACCCATCAGCTGTATTTAGCCTAACAACTGCAAACAAGAATGTAAAAGTAGGAGACACAGTAGAGGTTACACTTTCTATTGGAAAGCTTAATGGATTTAGTGGTATTAAAGAGTTTCTTGCACGTAAACAATATGATTCAGAAATATTTAAATATATAGGTGCAGAACCAAAAAATGGTTGGCGTGTAGACTTAGATACAGGAAAAATTTCATTATCACATCCAAGTGGAGTAAGTACAGGAGAAATAGCAGTATTCAAACTAGAAGTTTTAAAAGAAGTTGAAGATACTAAAATTATGTTAGATCAAATTTCAGCATCTTCAGATGAAGTTACAGTATTAGAAGACGATGAAAATGTAAACGCTCCATCAGTACAATTTACAGTAACAGCAGCAGAACCAACAGATCCAGAAGGACCAACAGACCCAGAGAAGCCAACAGACCCAGAGAAACCAACAGACCCAGAGAAACCAACAGACCCAGAGAAACCAACAGACCCAGAGAAACCAACAGA
>CATNCV010000042.1 GCA_950096965.1 uncultured Clostridiaceae bacterium
CCATTTTTCTTCTCCTTATTTTACTTATGGTAACAATATATCATATTTATTTTTCTATTACCATAGTTTTTATAAAATAAATATTTTAATATTTTACAATACAAAATTACAGAATGTACTCATAAATTTGAATACATTCTGTATGTTTTAACTATTCTGTTCTTAATGCCACAACTGGGTCTTTTTTGCTTGCCATTTTTGCTGGTATTAGTCCTGCTATTATTGTTAGTATTACACTA
The DNA here is from genome assembly GCA_950096965.1 of uncultured Clostridiaceae bacterium. Taxonomy (GTDB): domain Bacteria; phylum Bacillota; class Clostridia; order TANB77; family CAG-508; genus UMGS1663. Next base: position 240 of record CATNCV010000042.1, read on the forward strand.
ATTGCTACTAATATTACTCCTGCTATAAATGGTACTGCTGTTACTACTTTTACTCCTGTTAGTGCAAAAATTGCTGCATTTATTGGAATTGTTAGTAGCACTGTTATTCCTATACCTATTAATCCTGAAATTAAGCCTACTATTAATGTTTCTGCGTTGAATACTCTTGATATATCTTTCTTTGAAGCTCCTATTGCTCTTAATATTCCTATTTCTTTTGTTCTTTCTAAAACAGAAATATATGTTATTATTCCTATCATTATAGAAGATACTATTAATGATATTGCTACAAATGCTATTAATACATAACTTATTGTGTCTATAATTTGACTTACAGATTTCATCATTGTCCCTACAATGTCTGTGTAATTTATTGTGTTTTCCTCTTTTCCTTGTTCTTTTTGCATTTTATTATATTCTTCTATGCCTTGTGCTATTTTGTCTTTTGATTCAAAGTTTTTTGGATATATACTAATTCCAGAAGGACTGCTTAGGTCTATTGCTCCTAATTTGCGTAAGTTTTTTTCGTAACTTGCATTTTTATTTTCTGTATATGCATTCATTAATGCTGCTATTTCTTCGCTACTTAGCTTACTCATTGCTATTTTTTGTGAATTACTTAAAGAGTTATAGTCAAATGCTGTATTTTCTCCTTCTTTTGGAAATTCTAACCCTGAAAATACATTTACTTCTTTATTTTCTTTTTGCTCTTTTACAACTTCTGTTTCATTTGATTTATTTATAACATATTCTTTTAAGCCTTTTGTATAGCCTATTCCTCCTGTCATTGCCTGCGCTACTGATTGTTCATTTTGTCTTATAATTCCTACTACTTTAATATTTTCTGCTTCTTCAATTTTTGCTTTCATAAATTCTTCATCTTCTGATTTATCCATCCAAACTCCATTTTCTTTTTTGTAATAGTCTGAATTTAATATTAGTTTGTATGATAAATTTAGAAGTTCTTCATATGTATATGTAGTTTCTTCTGATTTTTCAACTTTTTCACCTTTTGTTATTTTTTTCATTTTTTCTTCTATTTCTTTTTGGTCTTTTAAACCTAAGGTGTATAAAGTATAGTCACTTATTTCATTATTTTTACCTACAATTAAAACAACTTCATTATATGCAGTTGGCCAGTTTCCTGCAAGCAAGTCATATTGTCCTTTTAATAGTTCTTCATTGTCTAACATTTCTGTCCAAACATCACTTGAACTTGCCATACTCATAGAGCCCATAGACATAAATGATGAATTGTTATGTGCCTCCATCATTTCGCCCATTCCCATTGCGTTCATAACAGTACTTGGGTTTACTCTTACTATATTGTTTGTTGTATCTGGTTTATATAGGTTAATGTTTAATCCATAACTATATGTAATTGCATTACTGTTATTTTTTATTCCATTATTTGTGCCTTCTATATATTCTTTTAAATCTTTTAAATTATTGGTTTCTACTTTATTTGATAATGTTGATATTAAGTCGTCCATAATATCTGAAGAATATACTTTTCCTTCTTCTTTTTGCTGCTTTTTTTCCATAGTTCCCATCATTGCTTCTACCATGCTATTCATATCTATAGTAGATTCTTCTATTGTTATTGGGTATGATGATAATGTTTCTTCTTCTACCTTATTAATATAATTTTGTACCCCTGTTGAAATTGCAAGTATTAGTGCTATACCAATTATTCCTATACTTCCTGCAAAAGAAGTTAATATTGTTCTTCCTTTTTTAGTAAGCAAATTATTTAAACTTAAACGAAGTGCTGTGAAAAATTTCATAGAGGTTCTTTTAAATTTAGCCTTTTCTTCTTTTTTATCTTCTTTGATTTCTTCCTTTTTTATTGCATTTGAATCATCTGTAATTTTTCCATCTAATATTTTTATTATCCTACTAGAATATTTTTCGGCAAGTTCTGGGTTGTGTGTAACCATTATTATTAATTTATTTTTTGAAATTTCTTTTAGAATTTCCATTACTTGCACACTTGTTTTTGTATCTAATGCTCCTGTTGGTTCGTCTGCTAAAATAATATCGGGGTTATTTACTAATGCCCTTGCAATAGCGACCCTTTGCATTTGCCCACCAGATAATTGGTTTGGCTTTTTATTAATTTGGTCTTTTAATCCTACTTCTTCTAAAGCTTTTATTGCTCTTGCTTTTCTTTCTTTTTTTGAAACTCCTGAAATAGTAAGTGCAAGTTCTACATTGGCAAGCACGCTTTGGTGCCCTATTAAATTATAACTTTGGAATACAAAACCTACTTTATAATTTCTATATGCATCCCAGTCTCTATCTTTAAAGTCTTTTGTAGATTTTCCGTTAATTACTAAGTCACCACTTGTGTATCTATCTAGCCCACCAATAATATTAAGTAAGGTTGTTTTACCACACCCACTTTGACCTAAAATAGACACAAATTCAGACTCTCTAAACTCGATATCAATACCTTTTAGTGCATCTACCTTTTCTTCTCCACTTATGTATGTTTTTGTTATATTTTTTAGTTTTAACATTAAAATTTACCTCTCTTTTTTATTTTCTTTAAAACTTTATTATTATAATATATAATTGTGTTTATTTTGTGAAATTTAAATAATATTTACAAAAAAAGCGGAGAAGCTTAATTTTATCTTCTCCGCTTTTATTCCTAGTATTCCGCTTTTAATCTTGTTCTTCTTATTTGTATTGCCTGCACTGAGCGTCTAATTTCATTTGACAGTTGCCGATCGGGAACATTCTGTTCTAACACTTTTTTATCTTCTTCTTTAGTCCAAATGCGCCTTTCATATTTTGCTGTCTGCGCATAATTTCTTTTTCTCGAAGCATTTCTCATTTCCCGGTACTTCTCCAGTTCTCCTTTAGCCTCATACATTTTTCTCATTGTTGACTTATTCATAACTAAGACCTCCTTAACTAAAAATAATTTTAGTATATCATATTTTATGTAAATGTCGAGTAGTATAAGGTAATTGCTTTTATTGTTTTATATTTCAAATTTATATCCATCTTCCACTACCAAAATATTTTTATATTCTTGTTTACTTAGTTCTTCTCTTGTTGTATCTCTTAAATGTGTTGCTATTATTTGTTTATTATATTTCTCTGCTAAATATTTTATATTATCTATTCCCATATGACAATGGTCGCCTTCTCTTAAAGAGGTATCTGCAATTGTAACTTTACTGTTTTTTATTAATTTTTCTATATTTTCGCATATTCCACTATCTCCAGTACAACTTATAGTGTTATTTATTGTATATCCATATGCAGGCTTTTCTGCTCCATGTGATACTTGTATAGCGTTTACTTTATAGTTTTCTACTTCTATTTGTTTTTCTTCTTCATTTAGTTCTATAAATTTTATATTCATAAATTCTTGTATTTCTTCTCTATCTTCAAACCTATATGCTTCAAACAATTCTACTATTTTATCTTCTATTCCTGTTGGACCTATTATTGTAATTTCATTATCTATCTTTATATAGTTGAATACATGTTTTAAGAAAAATGGTATATCTGCTATATGGTCTCCATGCATATGTGTAATTAATATTGCTTTTATTTTCTCTGGTTTATGATTACTTTTTAATAATTGCTTTAATGTTCCATTTGGCATATCTATTATTAATTCTTCATTTACTAATGTACATGCACTATTGTATTTTGTATATATTGCTCCTGTTCCTACTAATTCTACTTTCATTTTTACTTTCTCTCCTTATCTTTTTTTGTTATCTTCTATTTTAATTTTTAATTTATTAATTAGTATTTTTATTTGTTGTTTCATTTTTTCATTAACTTAATTCTAGTTATCTATTATAATCTTGTACATAAGTTATATTAGCATTGTTTTTCTATAATTTCAATAAATTTTATTAATTTATTATGCATTTTTCTCTTTTGGTAACTTTTCATTATCTGCCATTTTCTTTTTTTCTATTTTTACTCTTCTTTCTAGTTTTTTTAAATCCTCTGCTGGCTTTAAATTCTCTGGTCTTATTCCTCTTTTATTTAGCATATTTCTTACACTTAAATTGTTGTCTACATGCTCATTTGTTATATTATTTTCTCCATACATATCTTTTTGAGTGATATTATAATTTGTCATTTCAGTTGCTAGGTTTTTTGCTGCTATTGTTAGTGTTGGTAAAAAATCTGCAAGTGGTCTAGTTTCTTTTACTCCATATTTTTGCTTCATTGCATTTGTATTTAAACCTCCAAATAAAGCAGAATCTCCTTTTGATCGTATTCGTGCAAATCCTAAGTCATCTACTCCTCTTTCATAAATGTTTCTAGATAATAGTTTTTCTGATTCTCTTAGTTTTTCCCTTGCTTCTAATCTATTCATTAGTTTTATTCTGTCTTCTATTATTTCTTGTTTTCTCGTTTGAACTGCAAAATATGTTTGCGCAAATGCTATTTCTTGTTTTTTAGAATTTCCATTTTGTGCTATTAAGTAACAAGCATATCTAGTTAGCATATAATCCTGAACTTTTCTTTTAGCTCCTTTAGCCACTTCTATCATTTTGCTAACCTCAGCAAAATGATCACTTATAGTAATACCAGCACTTTCACAAGATATCATTGCTTTTTTTATAACTTCTAAAAAGTTTCTCCATTGAGTATATCCTAGTTGTTCTTGCAAATCTCTTGCATACCAAAATTCTACATTTTCTTTTTCTTCTGTGTTAGTAATAGAATCAAATTTTCTCTTTAATTCTATCAGTGTTGATTTTTCAAATTCCATATATTGTCCTCCATATAAAATACTCATAATAGCATATTTTATATCATTCGTTTCTACATCATTTTCTATATATATTTTTACATTTTACATGTTATTATTGCATTTTATATTTTAAAACATTTGTTCTTATATGTCAAGTATTTTTTCTTTTAAGCATAATTTACAAATTTACAGAAAATTCAATATAAGACTTGAAAGGAGAGCATTGTGCTCTCCTTATATAAACCTTTCTACTTGTATTACTTTCTTTACAGAATAATATTTTTCTTTTCCTTTGTGTGAAACTTTAATATGCGAATATGGATTTATCATGTTTCCTTTGAACATTTCAATTTCATATTCTGTGTTTTTTGTTTTTACTATGCAAACAATTCCATCATAAAAACTATAAGAACGTGAAATTTCGTAATTTTCACTACGTATTCCTACTTTTTTCATAAGTTCTGGAATATCATTTAGCTGTAATCCAAATGTATTTTCCAATTCAGCTTTTAATCCTTCCCGAAAAAAACGTTCCTCATCATGCATTACTTTTTCTTTAACAATTTTTCCATTTTTAATTCGCATATGCTTTTCCTCCTTGTCAATTGACATTACTATGTTGTTTTTAGTTACTATAATCCTAGATGTTGATATAGGAGTTATTAAATTTAAACTAGTTATTTACTAGTATGCTCGTATTATATCATATAATTATTTGTTTTTCAACAATTATGTCTATTAATTCAATTTTATTCTCTTAAGCCTTAAAGCATTTAATATTACTGTAAAGCTACTCATTACCATTGCAACACTTGCTATCATTGGATTAATTGTTATTCCTATTGGTGTAAGTAATCCTATTGCGACTGGTAGCATTAGTACATTGTAGAAAAATGCCCAGAATAGATTTTGTTTTATATTTCTTATTGTTTTTTTGCTTATGTGCATTATGTTTATAATTGAGTTTAGGTCGTTTCTTGTTAGTATTACATCTGATGAGTCCATTGCTATGTCTGTTCCACTATTTACGCTTACTCCTATATTTGCTGTAGCTAGTGCTGGGCTATCATTTATTCCATCTCCACACATTAATACAAATTTATTTTCTTCCTTTAACTTTTTAATTACTTCTAATTTTTGTGTTGGTAATACATTGGAAATAACTCTTTCTATTCCTATCTCTTTTGCAATTTTTTCTGCTGATTCTTTGTTGTCTCCTGTTAACATTATTACTTCTATTCTATTTTTCTTTAAAATGTTTATTACTTCTTTCGCATTTTCTCTTATAATATCACTTACACCTATTATTGAAATTATTTCTTTGTTTTTTACAACATATATTATACTATTTCCTGCTTTAGCAAGTTTTTCTTCATCTTGCTTATGTGTATTTTCTATATTATATTTTGAAAGTATTTTATTATTTCCTAATATTATTTGTTCATTATTAACTCTGCCACATACTCCGTAGCCACTTATTTCTTCATAATTTTCTACTTCTAATGTTTCTATTTTATTTTGCTCTAAATAGTCTACAAATGCTTTTGATATAGGGTGTGTGCCTTTTTTCTCTATACTTCCTGCTAAAGCTAATATTTCTTTTTCTTCCATATTACTATAATTAATTACATTTGCTATTTTTAAAGTTCCATATGTTAATGTTCCTGTTTTGTCAAATACTATTGTATCTGTTTTTTGAGCATTTTCTAGTATTTCGCTTTTCTTTATTAATATTCCATTTTCTGCACATAGCCCTTCACTTACTACAATTGCAAGTGGAGTTGCTAAACCTAAGCTACATGGGCATGCTACTACTAAAACTGTTATAAATACGTTTAGTGCTACTGCAAATGAAGAACCTGTTAAAAGGTATATTATAAATGAAATTGTTGCTAATAACATAACTGCTGGTACAAAATATCCACTTACTTTATCTGCTAATTTTGCAATTGGTGCTTTTGTGTTTGTAGCTTCTACAACTAGCCTTACAATTTCAGATATTGTAGAATCCTTTCCTATTCTTTCTGCTTCATATTCTATATATCCATCATAATTAATAGCTCCTGCAATTACTTTTTCTCCTACTGTTTTATTTGCTGGCATACTTTCACCTGTAATAAATGCTTCATCAAAATGTGCTTTTCCGAAATGTTATTATTCCATCTACTGCTATTTTTTCTCCTGGCTTGCAAATTACAATATCACCTTTTTTTACTTCATCTATTGTTACTTTTCTTTCTTCACCATCAATTTTTAATGTCGCTCCATTTGGTGTTATTTTTACCAGTTTTTGAATTGCCTCTTTTGTTTTATCTTTACTCATTCCATCAATGTATCTACCTAATTTTATAAAAAATATAATAATTGCTGCTGATTCAAAATATAGGTTTTCTACATAAGAATGTTCTCCTTTTATTACCATAAACATACTATATAGGCTATATACTAAACTACTAACCACACCAATACTTACCAAAGTATCCATATTAGGAGTTTTGTGTATCAAATTTTTATAGCCATTTTTTAAAATGTCAAAACCATACGCTATAAAGCTAATAGTTAACAAAAATAATACTATAGTATAATTAATTGGATGTGTATGCATATTTAATACATCTATTATTGGTAAACCTACCATATGCCCCATTGATATATACATTAAAATAGTTGCTAGTGCTAAGAAAATAAAGAATTTTATTTTTTCAGTTTTGTTCTTTTCTTCTACCTTTATTTCCTTAAATAAACCTAAACTTTTAAAGCCTGCTTCTTTAACGAACTGCTCAATTTTATTCTGGTCTAATACCTTCTCATCATACTCAACAGTGGCATTTGCCATAACTAAATTAACACTGGCACTTTCAATACCATTTTGTTTATTTAAATATCTCTCTAATCCATTAGAACACGCACTACACGTCATTCCATCAATCGCTAAAATTATCTTTTTCATCTTTTTACGCACGCTAGGGACGGTCCTTTTCGTTCCGAATTCGGAACGCTGGGGACACTCCTTTACCTCCTTTAATTATTATTGTAATACAAAAAGCACCTAAATTTTAGGTGCTTTTACATTATAATTCTACTTCTTTTCTCCTTTATTATATTTATTTTTTTAATTTTATAAAACTGTAAAACCTAAATCTTCTATTCTCTCTTTTATTTTATCTATATCAATTTCATTTGCCACTATTGTAACTGTTCCTTCTTTATGGCTTGCAACTACATTTTCTATTCCTTCCATATTTTTTAAAGCATTTTGAATTCTGTTTTCGCATCCTTCACATGCTATTTTTTGTACTTTTAATATAATTTCTTTCATTATTATTACCTTCTTTCCTTATATTCTTATTTTTCTAATAAACTTAAAAATTTATTACTAAACTCTGGAGCATATTTTTTTAAGTTTATTGGTTTTAAATTTTTATCTGTAAAGCAATGCTTTGTTTCAGCTATAATGACTTCTTTTCCTGTTTCTTTTTCTGTAACATCATAGCCTACTGTCATTCTGACTCCTGTATATTCTTTTATAAATACACGAATTTGCAAAGTATCTCCAAATGTAACATGATACTTATAATTGCAGTTTACCCCTAACACTGGAATTGTTATTCCATTTTCTTCTAATACTTCAAATGGAATTTCTATGTTTTCTAAAAAATAGCATCTAGCTTCTTCTAAGTATCTTATATAGTTTGAATGATGTACTACTCCCATTCTGTCTGTTTCATAATAGTTTATTTTTCTTTCAAATACTTTATCCATGTTATTCCTCTTTTCTTATTATTTATTAAATTTTTTGAATAATCTAATCAATTCATCTATTATTTCTAAGTTTCCCTTTTCTAAATCATTTGTAACACAACTATATAAATGATTTTCTAATATATGATTTGATAAACTTTTTATAGAATTTTCAATTGCTGATAGCTGAATTAATATGTCATTGCAATATTTATCTTCTTCTATCATTTTCTTTATTCCTTTTACTTGCCCTTCAATTCTGCTTAAACGATTTGTAATAAGCTTTTTTTCTTCAGTACTTCTATGTGTTTTTTTGTTACAACATTTTTCATTTTCCATTTTAATCACCTAATACATTATATACCCCCTTAGGTATTTTGTAAATAAGGGGGTATTTTTATATAACTATTGATTTTTAGGCATTTATTTTATTAAATCTTTTACAACTTCTGATGCTATAATTAAACCTGCTACTGATGGTACAAATGATATACTTCCTGGTACACGTTTTTTTTCATTTTGCTTTTGTGTTTGTTTAGGTTTTATTGGCTCTTCTTTTGAGTATACAACTTTTAATTTTTTTATGCCTCTAGCACGTAATTCTTTTCTCATAACTTTTGCTAAAGGACATACTGCTGTTTTGTTTATGTCTGTTATTTCAAATTTCGTTGGATCTAGTTTATTTCCTGTTCCCATTGAGGAAATTATTGGAATATTTAGTTTTTCTGCTCTAATTACTAATTCTATTTTGGCTGTTACTGTATCTATTGCATCTACTATATAATTTATAGTATTGTCTATTATTTTTTCATCTGAATTTGGCATAAAAAATTCTTTTGATATTTCTACTTTGGCATTTTCATTTATTTGCATTATTCTTTCTTTCATAACTTCTACTTTATATTTACCAATTGTGTTTGTTAATGCATGTATTTGTCTATTTAAATTACTTTTGCTTATTACATCATTATCTATTAATACGAAGTTTCCTATGCCTGCTCTTGCTAAGGCTTCTGCTACAAAAGAGCCTACTCCGCCTATTCCAAATATGGCAACTTTTGAATTGACAAGTTTTTCTATTCCTTCTTTTCCTATTAATAATTCTGTTCTTGAAAATTGTTCTGACACTTTATTTTTGTCCTTTCTTATATTTTGATTTATTTTTCTATTTCATCTTGATTCTCTACATTATTTTTTAGTTTTTCTTCCATTTCATTTATTATGTGTTCTTCTTCTTTTGGAATATCCATTATTTCCATTATTTCTTCGTGGTTCTTTCCCATTTTTATAAGTTTCTTTAATATTGATTGTTTTACTTCTCTTTTAACATAGCCAATTTCACTTATCCTATCCATCTCCCACTTTTCTCTCAACTCTGCTAATCTTTGTACTTCTTCATCACCTGTTAGTGTATATATTTCTATTCCTGCCTCTTTTAGCGTTTTGTTCTTTTTCTCTGCCATTTGTACCAACTCCTTATCATAATCATCTATGAATGCTAACCATTGATTTATTTTGTCATTCATATCTGGATTTGACTTCCTAAACTTTGGCAGTTCTATAAAGTACCATTTTACTCCTTTTATTAGTTCAAAATCTCTGTGCTTATCTAGTACCGTTACAGTTTCTGATATGTATTCATCAAATCCTAATAGATTATAGTTTAATATATTTATCATTATCACTTGTTTTATTTGGTTATATTCTGTTCCTCTTTTTGTTTCTTTGGATAGTATTTTTGCTGCATAATATGTTGTTCTTTCTTCTATGTTTTTTTCGTCTTGCATTTGCATTTCTATATCTATTATTATTCCACTGTCTAGTTCTACTTGAATATCTATTCTACCGCCTTTTTCATCTTGTGTTAGTTGTTCTAAACTTACTTTTCCTAATACTTTTATGTTTTTAATTTCAATTTTTAATAATGCATTTAAGAAGTCTATTAAAAACTTTTCATTACCTTTCCTGCTAAAAAATGTTTTGAATATTATATCATTTTTTAGGTTTAACTTTTTATTTGTTCTTCTGTCCATATGTCACCTTTATTATATCAATTACTTTTATGGTTTTCAAGTAGTTTAATATACCTTTCTTTTAAATATTTCCTATTTGGTTAATTAGTAGCTTTACACATAATATTAATACTACAGCCTCCCTCGTTTTTTATTTTTTGATTTTTGGATTTTAATTTAGAATTGAAATTCTATTGAATTTTTATGATCAGAATTTAATGTTATAGCTCATATAGATTTTTTTATTGATTTAAAAATTTTAAAGCACTAATGTGCTAAATAGAATAATCTTTTTATATCATATTTAGTGTTTTTTGTAAACATAATTTTAAAATAAATATTATAAATAATGTGAGCATCAATACATATTTTGTATTAGTGCTCACTCTTCAGCTTTATTTATATGCCGAATTCAGGAAAATTGCTATTTCTTCCAGTGTTTCAAACACTTTTGCTCCATTTCGTTTTACCATATTTGCAGTTGCTTTTAATGACCGTAACTCGCCTTCATTAAATCCATCAGGAAGTACGCAGAATAGTGTGCTTTCAGGACGCTTATTACTGCAATCAACTACTTCTGCAATAGAGAACACACCTGTCATTTGAGAAGTAATTACGAAAAGAACATATCTGCCCTCATCGCGAACCTTGTCTTCTTTTATTTGACATTCAGGTGTCCAGTCGTCTACTACGGGGTTAAAATATTCGACTTTATCATTAAGTCTTTCTATTAATTCTTCCCGCCAAGTTGATTCATTGCATGTTCCTCCAAGAAATGTTGTGTTTGAATAATTTTCCATTTATTAATTCCTCCAATTTTTTATTTCTTCTTGTTATCCTAAAAATGTAAAAGGAATTTTTTAAAGAAGATTAATTCAATTATATATCATTTTACATAATTTTTCAATATTTATTTGCAATTTTATGTATATTATTAGACATTCTAGGGTAATTGCGTAGAAAGAGTAGGTCGCTGAAACAGCGACCCCTACAATAGAATTTTATTATTATATATGTTCCCAAAAGTGACAGATACCCCACTTGTACCAGATACCCCATTGGGAAACGTCCCCAATGGGAACCTAGCAAGAAGTTAAATGTTGTCATCCCTTATTACATCTATTATATTCTCCTTTTTCACCTTTCTACTTGCATACACCATTGTCACATACACTACTAAATATATTGCCACCACACATATAATAATACTCTTCCATGGTATTTTAAACATAAACTCTATCATATCACTAAACGCATTGTTTAGTAAGTAACATACTAATATTCCTAATGGCAATCCATATAATAGTGCTTTACTTCCATAAAATATACATTCTAGGTCTAACATTTGCTTGAATTGTTTATTTGTCATTCCTATTGATTTTAAGTTTGCAAATTCTCTTCTTCTTAGTGTTATATTTGTTGATATTGTATTAAATACATTTGATACTCCTATTGCTGATATTAGGAATATGAAGCCATATAGGAATATTTGAATTATTAGTTTTAGGTTTTTCATTTGCTCTATTTGTTCTTTTATATTTAAACTATTTTCTAATCCTTCATTTGTATACTTTTCTTTTAACATTCCTATTTGTTCTTCTAGTAAAGATACATCTTTTGTTTTTATTCTTACTGTTTCTTCTAATTCCATATCATCTTTATTTACTCTTTCAAAATTCTCATTTGAGGTTATAAATATTGCATTTCCTATGAAACTTGAACCTTCTACCCCAAATGGTAGTTTTTGTGTTATTTTTGCAAATTTCATTTTGAAACTACCATCTTCTGTTTTGTTTGTTTCATCTCCATATTCATCATATTCGTATTTATATCTTGTTACTTTTATTTCATCATCATTTTTATAATTTAATATTTCTGTTTCTATTTTGTATTCTTGTAACAAATTAGCATAATTTACTAATATAAATTCATCTTGCTTTAGTTCATTTATTCCTACTTGTTTTAAATAATCTTTATATGTTTTTTCATCAAAACAATATATATACGCTGATAAATTGTAAGTACCATTTTCATCTAATGGTTTTTGCTCATATTTTTTTCTATTTTCATTAATTGTATTTTTTAATTTTTCATTCAGCTTATTTACTGGCACTTCTATTGTTTTTCCTATATATTTATATTTGATTATATCTTCTATTTTTTCTATATTACTTATTTTTTTATATAGTTCTTCCGTTTTTTCTGTTTTATTTAATCGTATTTCATAGTCATAGTCTACCGTTTTATATATTGAGTCAAAGCCTTCAAACATATATCCTACGAAGCCTGTTGTTGCCATAAATAATACTATACTTATTACTAATGATATTACTGTTGTTCTATATCTTTTTTTACTTCTTTTTAAATTTTTAAGTGCAAGTTCTCCTTGTATTCCAAATATTTTTCTTATTATTTTTGGTGTTCTTAGTTTTTTTGGTTTTACTTTAATATCTGTTGTTTGCCTTATTGCTTCTATAGGACTTATTTTACTTGCTCTTTTTGCTGGTATTATTACTGATAGATATATTGTAAATGCTATTAATATTGCAGCTATTAGTATTGATGGCCAAGATATCGTAAGTTTAAATCCCCAGTTTGTATCTGCTAACATTGGTTTTAATAAATTATCTACAAATTTTAATGTGATTCCTATTCCTGCTATTCCTGATAATATTCCTGTTGGTATTCCTATACTTCCTAAAACTACTGCTTCATATACTACACTTCTTTTTATTTGTTTTCTTGTTGCTCCTATTGAGGATAACATTCCGAATTGTTTTTTTCTTTCTGATACTGATATTGCAAAACTATTGTAAATAACTAATACTGAGCCTACTATTATAACTGTTATTAATATTGCACAAATGCTATATAATGTCCCATTAAATTCTGCTTTGTGATTTACTCCTTTATATGCTAGTACATATGTGTTATAGTCAGTTTTGTGAGTGCTGTCAGTATTTAAATTTTCACAAATCTCTTTTGTGTTTTTATATACGTCTTTTGCTTTTCTATTTATTATACCTATATCTACTAGTTCTGATGTTATTTCTTCTTCATTTTCTAGAAGGGTTATTCCTGATGTATAATGGTCTGTAGAGCTTTCAAATATTGGCCTATATATTTTTCCACATACTGTAAATGTTCGCTGTTCACTTTCTATAAATTCTTCTGTTTCACTTTTTGCTTGTGATAGTAGTTCATTTCCTTCATCTATTCTTTTTCCTAAGGTAAAGGTTACTTTTTCTCCTATTTGGGGTTCATTTTCTTTTCCATCAAAAAATGTAGTACTTAAAACTATCTCATTTTCATTTTGTGGCATTCTTCCTTTTAGTACTTCGCCATTCATTTTTGTTAGGGCTTCTTTACTATATTTATATAACATTATGAATTCATCATCTGAATACTCATTTTTTGCTATTGATACTGGCTCCATTACTAGTATTTCTTTTAGTTTTTTATTTTGTTTTATTTCTTGTAACTCTTCTAAATTTACATTTTCTATTATAGCTTCCCATTCTCCACTTTGTGATATTTCTACATCTAGCATAAATCTTTGAAAAGTTACTGCAAGTGTTGTTACTGCACTAATCATTGCTCCAGATAAAATTATTCCAATTAGAGTTACTAGGCTTCTTTTTCTATTTAGCTTTAAGTATTTTTTTGTTATTTCATTTAATATTTTCAAAGTTCTTACCCCCTATTCTCTCGTACTTTTCCATCTTCTACCCATATTATTCTATCTGCTTCTTTGGCAATGTTCATGTCGTGGGTAATCATTATTAGGGTTTGATTATATTGTTTGTTGGATTCTTTTAATAGGTCTAATATTTCTCTTGAATTTTTACTATCTAAATTTCCAGTTGGCTCATCGGCTAGTATTATTGAAGGGTGTGTAATTAGGCTTCTTCCTATTGATACACGTTGTTGTTGGCCTCCTGATAGTTGGTTTGGTAAGTGCTTTCTTCTTCCATTTAAACCTAGAATTTGCATAATTTCTTCTAAGTCCTTTTTATCTACTTGTTTTTTATCTAATAAAACTGGAAGTGTTATATTTTCTTCTACATTTAGCACTGGTATTAAGTTGTAGAATTGGTATATTAAGCCTATTTCCCTTCTTCTAAATATTGCTAGTTCATCTGGTTTTAAAGAGTTTATATCTGTTCCATTTATATATACTTTTCCAGAAGTTGGTCTGTCTACACCTCCTAGCATATGTAGCATTGTTGATTTCCCGTGAGCCTGATGGCCCTACTATTGCAACGAATTCACCTTTTTCTATTGAGAAGGAAACATCATCTAAAGCTTTTACACATGTGTCTCCTTTTCCATAATACTTTTTTAAGTTTTCTACTCTTACTATTTCCATTTGCTTTACCTCTTTCCTTTAATTTTCTGTTTTTATTATATAGCAATTTATTTGTTTTTTAAGAGGTTTAAGAATTTATTAATAATGTTTAGGAATTCTTAAGAAGTTTATGTTTTATGAGTTTTCAAAAAAGTATTAATAAATTAAATGCTCTTTTCATATCTTACATATAAGACATCAAAAGTCTTCTCATAGTTTTTTGTTATAATATATATATTGTCTATCTTTTATTTCTAAAATATTTAAACCTTCTTGTATATATTTATTTTTCATAAAGTACTTCCATATTGTTCCTGTTAAATAATTTTCTATCATTAGCATTGATATTCCTTTATCTATTCCTATTACTTCTTTTGAATACCACTCTCCATTTTCTAAATTATAGGCATCTTTGAAACCATATTTGCACCATAGTTTTGGGTAATTATTATAAAAATTTTCTAATGCTTTTATACTTAGTTCTGGTGTAAAAACTATTGAGCCTGCGCTTCCACAAGGAGATATTGTTCCATCATTTTCTTTATCTAAATTTGCTAAACTTGGTTTTGCTCCATATCCACCACTATATCCTTTTGGTCCAACACATGCAGTTAACCCCCATGATTTTTTTCCAAACGTTTTAAATTTTTTACTATTTTTTATACAATATTCTCTATTTGCGATAGTAGCCTTTATAGAGTTTTCAAACCAGTTAGTTCCTTGCTTATCTACTTTATTTCTAAAATCTATCCATGCATGTGAAAACTGATATGTAAATAATGTTCCGCAATATGTATAAATAATATCTTCTATTCCTTCATAACTTCCCTTTTCTTTTCTCATATCATCATACATTGTTTTGTTTATAGGAAATGTTGGTGAGCCTGCTCCAAGTACATATAACATTAGTTGTTCTGCATACATATCCCAGTGTCCCCAAAAGCCTTCTTCTGGTTTATATCCCATATAAAAATAATTAGTTTCTTTATTTCTATACCACTCCCAATTAATTCTTTTATACAGTTCTTCCGCTTTTTGTTTAACTTCTCCTTCAAAAAATTCTCCTGCACATATTGCTCCACATATGAAAATTGCAGTATCTATTATTGATATTTCACAATTCCATTCTCTTTTTGCTGTATCCATATTTACAAAATGGTAGTAAAAGCCATTTTTTCCATCTACATGGTTTAAAAATGTATCTAAGGTTTTATTTGCTCTTTTATATGCCTTTTCATGACTAATCCATTTTCGTTCTACTCCTATTACCAATGCTGCAAGTCCATATCCAATAGATGCAATACTTGCAATATTGTTTGCATACATGTCCTTATCTCTAATTAGCCCATATCCTTTGCTGTTCTCATTTAAGTTACTTTCTTTAATAAAAAATTTGTAACTTCCTTTTAGTTCTTTAAGTAATAAATTATTACCATACTTTTTTAATATTCTCAAAACACCACATCCTTTAAACTTATGTTAACATTTTTCTTTTTGATTTTCAATGGAAGTTTATTCCCTAATTAATTTATTAATAATTTTTTGTGAACTGTAAAAAAAGTGTGTCAAAAGGCACAGAGCATATTGACACACTTTTTTTTACAGCCTATTTTTATTTACTATTTATTGTTATTTCTTTAATATTAGTATTTTGTTTTTTATATATTTTGAACATTTTGTCATTTATTATATTTATTATTTTTGCATAAATGTATAGTTTAAAACTATCTATATTCGATAATTTCTTTTTTGGTTTGTATTTTACTTTATGCTCTGTGCTTGCCCAGAAGTCCATTAGTGCTGTTCTTATTTGTATTTCTACTTTTATATGTATTGTCTCTTCTTTTATTTTAACTGGTACTTCTATTATTACATGGTAAGCTGAATAGCCACTCTTTTTTACCTTTTTTATATAGTCTTTTTCTTTTAATATTTTTATATCTTTTTGATTTGCTATAATATTTCTTATTTTATAAACATCTTCTTTATAAT
>CATNCV010000043.1 GCA_950096965.1 uncultured Clostridiaceae bacterium
TTCTTTTCCTCGTCCTCCGCGTCGGGCTGTCCGATACCTAACCCGGCTTCGATGGCCTTCTGCCTCTCGTAGCTGCGCTGCTGTATCGCCTCTATATCGCGGACATACTCACTTCTCGGATCAAGGTTATAAAGATGTTCAAGACTTAACATGTACTGCTAAATTTAAAGTAGCAGGAGAAGAAAATGTATACTTCCTAGCATGGACAACAACACCTTGGACATTACCTTCAAACTTAGCTCTATGTATTAATAAAGCATATACATATGCATATGTAAAAGTAGAAAAACCAGTAATTGATGGAAAGATGCAAGAAGAGGGAAATAGCGAAGTTTATATTTTAGCAAAAGATTTAATAGAAACAGTACTAAAAGATATTCCTTATGAAATGTTAAAAGAAGTAAAAGGAACAGAACTTTTAGGAATGAAATATGAGCAGTTAATGCCATTTGCCAAAGTAGAAGGAAAAGCTTTTGAAGTAATACACGGAGACTATGTAACTTTAACAGATGGTACAGGTATAGTTCATATAGCACCAGCTTATGGTGAAGATGATAGCTTTGTTTCAAAACAAAATGGAATAGCATTTGTAAACTTAGTAGATAAAGAAGGAAACTTTGTACCAGAAGTTACACCATGGGCAGGAAGATTTGTAAAAACTTGTGATAAAGATATATGTATTTGGCTTGCACACGAAAACAAATTATTTAGCACAGCAAAACATACACACAGCTACCCACATTGTTGGAGATGTGATACACCACTTCTATATTACCCAAAAGAGAGCTGGTTTGTAAAAATGACAGAAGTTCGTGACAAGCTATTAGAAAACAATAACAAAATAAACTGGATGCCAGACACAATACGTACAGGACGTTTCGGAAAATTCCTAGAAAATGTTATAGACTGGGGAATTTCAAGAGATAGATATTGGGGAACACCACTACCAATTTGGAGATGCCATGACTGTGGTCATATGGAATGTATAGGTTCTAGAGAAGAACTAAAAGAAAAAGGAAAAGATGTACCAGAAAATGTAGAACTACACAAACCATACCTAGACCCTATCCACATAACTTGTGAGAAATGTGGAAAAGATATGATAAGAGAAAAAGAAGTTATAGATTGTTGGTTTGACTCAGGTTCAATGCCATTTGCACAATTACATTACCCATTTGAAAATAAAGAATTGTTTGACAAAAACTTCCCAGCACAGTTCATTTCAGAAGCGGTAGACCAAACTAGAGGATGGTTCTATACCTTACTTGCAATATCAACATGTATATTTGACACAAACCCATTTGAAAACTGTATAGTTCTAGGTCACGTATTAGATAGTAAAGGACTAAAAATGTCTAAGCATTTAGGAAATGTAGTAGACCCATTTGAAGTATTAAACTCAGTAGGAGCAGATGCAACACGTTGGCATTTCTACACAACAAGTGCACCATGGCTACCAACAAGGTTCTCAACAAAAGATGTAGAAGAAACACAAAGAAAATTCTTATCTACACTATGGAATGTATATTCATTCTACGTTTTATATGCAGAAATTGATAAATTTAACCCAGTAGAATATTCAGACTTCGAAGTTACAAACGTAATGGATAAATGGATAATATCTAAATTAAACACATTAATAAAAGATATAGAAGAAAAATTAGATAAATATGATATAACATCAGCAGCTTTAGAAATTGAAGAATTTACAGACGAACTTTCAAACTGGTATGTACGTAGAAATAGAGAAAGATATTGGAAAACAGAGCTTTCAGATGACAAAATAGGAGCATATGTAACACTTTATAGAGTACTAACAACACTTGCAAAAGTTGCAGCACCATTTGTACCATTTATAACAGAAGAAATTTACCAAAACTTAGTAGTAGGTTTAGATAAAAATGCACCAGAAAGTATACACCTATGCACATGGCCAGAAGTAAATGAAAATGCAATTGACAAAAAACTAGAAGAAGAAATGGGCTTAGCATATACAATAGTTAAATTAGGAAGAAGTGCACGTAACAGTGTAAACATCAAAAATAGACAACCACTATCAAAAATGTTAATATCAGCAAATGAGCTTCCAGAATATTATGGAGATATAGTTAAAGATGAGTTAAACATAAAAGAAGTAAAACTAGGAGCACAAATGGCAGAGTACGTAAACTTTGAAATAAAACCAAACCTTCCAGTATTAGGAAAAACTTATGGAAAACTAATTCCACAAATAAGAACTGAAATAGCAAATCAAAATCAAATGGAATTAGCTAGCAAAGTTCAAAATGGAGAAACTGCTGTAATAACAATAGAAGGACAAGAAATTGAACTAAACCAAGAAAACTTACTTGTAACAATGCAAGGAAAAGTTGGCTACGCTTTCGCAGGAGAAGGTGAAATAGGAGTTGTATTAGATACAACTATTACACAAGAGTTAAAAGAAGAAGGTTATGTACGTGAAATACTTTCAAAAGTACAAAACATGAGAAAAGAAAGTGGATTTGAAGTACTAGATAGAATTAACCTATATGTAGGTGGAAATGAAATGTTAGAAGCAGTTATCAAAAAATATAGTGAACAAATACAAAAAGATACATTAGCAAATAACATTATATATAACGAAGAAGCAAAAGAATACACACAAACTTCTATAAATGGAGAAAAACTAAACATAGCAGTAGAAAAGATTTAGTGAATGACAAAAATATAAGTAGAAAACGGAAGGAAATTTAATCCTTCCGTTTTTACATAAGTATAATTTTTGAATCTCTTTTACAATGTATAAAGAAAAAACATTTGTATTCTAAGATTATTATGGTAAAAATCAAGTTAGAGAATAAAAAATAATACATTATAAAATTAAGAATATTTTCATGCCTAATAATATTTCATAAACTTATTGCAACGAAATTAAAAGTATGTTATCATGAAATTACATAAAAGAGAAATGGAGTATTAGTTATGAGTGAAGAACCAAAGAAAACGAATAAATATGTTACAAAGTATGAGCAAATATATCAAAAACTAGAAAAAGTAACAAAAGTATATTTAAAATCAAAAAGTACACAACACTTTGAGCATTTTATTACAAGTGAGAGAGGAATAAATAAAACAGGATTAAGTAATTTACTAATAGAAATTCCAGAAGAAAATATAATAGAAATAATAAAAAAACAATATATTAATGAAACTAATAATGAAGGCGAATTAGGAACAATAGAACCAGAAAAACAAGTATATGAAATAAGAAACATAGCACTGTTAATGCTTATGTCTAATAGGCTATCTAAAGATTATAAGAATAGGCTAGAAAAAAATCAAACACTTGATGAGGTTACAAAAACTAAATATATGAAAAATGAAAAAGACTTATTGATATGGAAACATACTGCAACATCAGATTTAATTGCAAGTTTATATATATTAGAAAAAACAGGAGGAGAAGAATACAAAGATTTCTTTTCATATGGAGAAAGTAAAGATGAAGAAAATAAAAGTACATTTATTATTGACTTACCTTATATAGGTCAAATAAGTGTACATTTTGGACCAAATAAGTTAAATATTATAGAAGAAGCAAGAAGTAAAGCTATGTATATATTAGAAAGAAAGAGAGCATTAGGTCAAATAAATAAAAATGAATTAAAAAGATTAAGAGAAGAATTAAATGTAAGTAAAATTTTACCAAAATATGAAGGGAAACTATATGAATACACATCTGCACTTCCAATAGAATATATAGGACCTACTGCTAAAAGTAAAGTACAGGAAATAGGCTTGGATAGTAAACTACCAGAAGAAATAAAAAAAGAAGATATACAAAAAATGGCAGAAATTGGACTAAACGAAAGAGAGGCATATTATTTAGGAATAAAATTAGGCTGTACCAAAAAGCAATTAAAAGAAGTAATAAAAACATATAATAATAGGGAAAAGTTAAATCAAAATACAAATTCAAATAGAGTAATAACATTTAATAGAAGTACAACTCAAGGTGAAAATAGTGAAAGAAGTGAAGAAAAATTACCAATTGAAAAAAAAGTTGGTAGAAAAGCAATAATAATGTCAACAGCAACACAAAGAGCAGCAGTAGTACAGTTTGAGAATAGAAATTTGCAAAACTATAAAGCAAACCAAAATGGGAAAGTAATGGAGGGATAGCACATGGTAAACTGCTATACAAAACAAGATTATGCAAAAGCATATACAGAACTACTAGAAATACTTAAATATTTTTCTAAAGAAAGTTTAGAAAAATTGCCAAAAGAAAATATAGAAATGTATAATCTAGAAAAAGATAAGAACTATAATTTTACATATAATAAACAATTAGAACTTGATGAACAAAATGTTTCTAAGCTAACAATAATACTGCTAGCAAACTTATATATACAATATTTAGCAAGTGAAGAAGAAAGAAATAAAATAAAAGAAAGAGACAAAAAAGAATTAGAACTTATAGAAAATCAAAAAAGACAAATGTATAATCCCGATAAAATATTCGAAAATAGAAAAGAAGCAACTTATAAATATAATGTTGAAGATGTTAGTAAAATTAAGCAAGATGAAAATATAAGCCTACCAATTGTAAAAAAGCAAAATATATTTACAAAAATAATAGAAAAGATAAAGTTGAAATTTAGTAAAAAATAATGCAAACGAAAATTTAAAGTATAAAAGAAAACTTTAAATAGATTTTTTAAATACTATAAATATAAAGTAAAAACTAAAAAATCCTAAAATATTAAAGTACTTAAGTTTTGAAATAAGAAAGGAACAAACTAAAAATGGACTACCTTAAAGAAATAAAAAAAATAATTAAAGAATTTTGTGAAAACATTCCAGCAGAAGGCTTTGAAATCAATTATTTAGAAAATGCAAAAGAATTATATAACCTTTATGGAGAAGCTTTATTAAAGTTAGAAAATGAAGAAGAATCAAAACTAGAAGAAGTTTATAAAAAAGTTAAAAGTCTATAAGCTTTTAGCATTCTCTAATTTTACATACTAAAAAATGTACAAATTTAAGTTAAAATAGTAGGGCATAATCGGTAAGGAATAATAAAAAGGATTTACCAAATTATGCCCTTTTTATTATTGAATAAGAAAAAGTCAACTTTTGGGAATTCATTCCACGTTGTAGGGCGAGCATAGCTTGCCTGGGAGGCGAAGCCACTATTGTTTTAGTACATAAAACAATATTTATTGAAAATATAAGTAGAATATGTTAAACTAAATATGAGGTAAAAAGATATGAAAGAACAACAATTTATTTTAAAAAATGTAAAATCATTTGAACTAAAAGACATATTTGATTGTGGACAATGCTTTAGATGGAATAAAGAAGAAAATGGAAGCTATACTGGAATATTTGGACATAATGTAATAAATGTTTCTAAAGATAGAGAAAATGTAGTATTTAAAGGAATATGTGAGAAAGATATAGAAACCACATGTAGAGAATATTTCGATTTAAATAGAAACTATGAAAAAATAAAAGAAAAACTTTCAAAAATAGATGAGCATATGAAGAAAAGCATTGAATATGGACAAGGAATACGTTTATTAAATCAAGACTTATGGGAAACAATAATATCATTTATAATATCTGCAAATAACAATATTCCAAGAATAAAAGGAATAATAGAAAGAATATCAAAAATGTATGGAGATGAAATTATATATAATGAAAAAAGTTACTACACATTTCCAACAGTAGAACAATTAGCAAAGGCAACAGTAGAAGACTTAAGAAAATTAGGCTTAGGTTTCAGAGATGTTAGAGTGTATGAAACGACTCATATGATATTAGAAAAAAGGGTGGATTTAGAAGCTCTAGAACAAGAAAAAGATTTTAACAAAGTAAGAGAAACATTACTTACTTTATCAGGAGTAGGCCCAAAAGTAGCAGATTGTATATTGCTATTTTCCACATTAAAAAGATGGGAAGCCTTTCCAATAGACGTATGGGTAAGACGTGTAATGAATGAGTTATATATACAAAATGAGGATGAAACAAAAGTAAATAAAGCTCAAATAGAAAAAGTAGCAAAAGAAAAATTTGGAAATTTAGCAGGAATAGCGCAGCAATATTTATTTTATTGGAAACGTGAAGCCTAAGTTCCCATTGGGGACGTTTCCTTCT
The DNA here is from genome assembly GCA_950096965.1 of uncultured Clostridiaceae bacterium. Lineage (GTDB taxonomy): Bacteria > Bacillota > Clostridia > TANB77 > CAG-508 > UMGS1663. The sequence continues at coordinate 6,145 of CATNCV010000043.1, forward strand.
GGGGTATCTGGCACTTTTGGGGTATCTGGCACTTTGGGGAAGCTATTAAAAATATTTGATAAAAAATAGAAATAAGAGGGTAAATAATGGAGAAATTTTATTTTGAAGTTCCAAGTATAAGTAGAAAAAATGATGCTATTGAATACATAAATGAATTTTACAAATTTAATTCTAATATAAATGGAACTGGTGGATTACAAAGATTTTTAAATAATTATGAAGAATGGCTGAATAAATTACAAGAGGATTATACTAGAATACCAAATGAAGAAAAAGTACCTGCAAGAACTTATTTTCTTGTTAGAAGTAACGACAATAAAATTGTAGGTATGATAAATATAAGGTTAGAATTAAATGAAAAGCTAAGAAAATATGGAGGACATGTAGGTTATAGCATTAGACCTACTGAGAGAGGGAAAGGATATAATAAAATAAATTTATACCTAGGTTTGAAAATCTGTAAAGAATATGGAATTGATAAAGTTTTAATGGATGCCAATAAAGAGAATCCAGCTTCATGGAGAACAATGGAGGCTTTAGGTGGTATAAAAATAAGAGAATTTTTTGATGATCAAATTGAGCATTGTATAGTTAAAGATTATGAAATAGATGTAACCCAAAGTATAATCAATAATTCAGCTATATATGAACCAATGATTGAACATAGAAGTTACCAAAAGTGACAGATACCCCAAAAGTGACAGATACCCCAAAAGGAAACGTCCCCAATGGGAATAGGAAGAAGGAGCTAAAAATGAGTCTACGTCTAATATGCGGCAGAAGCGGAACAGGAAAAAGCGAGTTTTGCTTAAACGAAACAATACAAAAACTAAATAATAAAAATAAAATATATATAATAACCCCAGAACAATTTTCATACTCAGTAGAAAAAAAACTACTAGATAAACAAGAAACTGGGGCTATTGTTAATGCAGAAGTTTTAACATTTAAACGTATGGCATACAGAGTAGAAAATGAAGTTCGGAGGAGTAACAGATAAAAAACTATCAAAATCTGCCAAAGCTATGATTATTTATAATATCTTACAAGATAGCAAAACAAACTTAAAATTTTTAGGAAAATCAGAACAAAATGTAGAACTTATAGATACAGCATTAACAGAATTTAAAAAGCACAATATTACTTTAGAGAACATACAAAATTTAATAGAAATAGAAGAAGATAGATACTTAAAAGAAAAATTAAAAGACTTACAATACATATATCAAAAGTTCGAAAAAAGCTTGCAAGATAAATACATAGATGAAAATGATATATTAACAATACTTGCAAATAACCTAGACGATACAGATATGTTTAAAGATACTATAATATATATAGATGAATTTACAGGTTACACAAAGCAAGAATATAAAATAATAGAAAAACTTTTAAAAGTAGCCAAACAAATATCTATAACAGTAACAACAAATAACTTAGACATGGGAACAAATGAAGATTCAGATATATTCTATTCTAACAAACAAACAGCAGACAAGCTGTTATACTTGGCAAAGAAAAATAATATAGAATGTGAAAAAACAGTATTTTTAGAAGAAATACATAGATTCAAAAGTAAAGAACTTAAACATATAGAGAAAAACATATATAAAATACCATACACAATATATGAAAAAAATGTGGATAATATAAAGTTATTTTTAGCTACAAATGCATATTCAGAAATAGAACATGTGGCAAAGCAAATTATAAAATTAGTAAAAAATGAGAATTACAGATATAGAGACATTTCAGTAATAACAAAAAATTTAGATACTTATTCAAGTTTAGTAAAAGCTATATTCAAAGCATATGATATACCAGTATTTATAGATGAGAAAAAAGAACTTAGTCAAAACATTTTTATAAAATATATAATGAGCATATTAGATGTATATGCAAAAAGCTGGTCTTATGACTCTATAATAAATTATATAAAAACAGGTTTTTTAAACTTAGATAATGATGATATATATATGTTTGAAAACTATTCTAAAAAGTGGGGAATAAAAGGCTCGAAATGGTACCAAGGAGAATGGAACTTTGGTGATGAAACAAAGGAGAATAAAGAGCAATTAGAAAGAATAAAAAACATTAGAAACATAGTAGTAAATCCACTAGTTAAGTTAAAAGAAGATATTTTGCAAAACAAAACGGTTAGCAATATAACAAAGGCAATATATAACTTTCTAATAGAAAACAAAATAGATAAAACACTTATAGATAAAAAAGAAAAATTAGAAAAAGAAGGACATATAGAGTTATCAAAAGAACAAGAATTGACATGGAACATAGTCATAAACGTATTAGATGAACTAAATATGATATTTGAAGAAGAGAAAATAAGCTTTGAAAAATATATGAACTTAGTAAAAATAGGTTTAAACTCAAGTGGCTTAGGAAGAATACCACAAACTGCTGACCAAGTAATAGTAGGAGACATAGAAAGAAGTAGAACACATAAAGTAAAAGCAGTATTTATTTTAGGAATGAATGATGGAGCATTTCCAACAGTTCATAAAGACGAAGGATTTTTAGGAGATGAAGACAGAAAAAAACTAAAAGAAAAAGGAATAGAACTTGCAAAAGGCACTTTAGAAGCACTTTATGAAGATAACTTTAGCATTTATAAAGCATTTTGCACAGCAGAAGAAAAGTTATTTCTATCTTATGTATCAACAAATATTGATGGAAGCTCATTAAGACCATCAATTTTAGTAACAAAAATAAAAAAGATTTTTCCAAAATTAAAAGAAGAAAGCGATATGGTGTATGAACAAAATGAAATAATTTCAGGAAATTCTTGTTTTGATGAACTAATAGTAAATTTAGCAAAGTTTAGAGATGGAGAAAAAATAGATAAAATTTGGTTTAAAATATATGAAGTTTTAAGTAAAAACGAAGATTGGAAATATAAACTAGAATCAGCAATAAAAGCATTAAACTATACAAATAAGCCAGAAAAAATTTCAAAAGAAAATATAGACAAATTATATGGAAATACACTAAATACAACAGTATCAAGACTAGAACAATATAAAGCATGTGGTTTTTCATACTATTTAAAATATGGTTTAAAAATACGTGATACAAACGAATTTAAAGTACAAATGGTAGATACAGGAAACTTTATGCATGATGTAATAGACACATTCTTTAAAACAATAAGAGAAAAAGAATTAGATGTAAAAGAAATAACAGAAGACCACATGTATGAACTAATAGACAAAATTGTAGAGGAAAAACTATCAATTAGTAAAAACTATATATTTACAAGTACAGACAAATATAAATTACTAACCAGAAGGCTAAAAAGGGTAATACAAAAGTCTATGAAATATATAATAGAAAGTTTGAAAGAAAGTGACTTTCAGGTATTTGGAAGTGAGCTAGAATTCAAAAAAGGAAAAGACTACGAACCAATAAGCCTGCAATTACAAGATGGAAAGAAAGTAGAAATAACTGGAAAAATAGACAGAATAGACTTAGCAAAAGATGAAAACGGAAAATATATAAGAATAATAGACTATAAATCTTCAGTAAAAAATATAGACTTAAATGAAGTAGTAGCAGGGCTTCAAATTCAGCTTTTAACATACCTAGATGCAACATGTAAAATAGAAGAAATGTTCCCAGCAGGGGTACTTTACTTTAGCTTAATAGACCCAGTAATAAAAGCAGAAAAATACATGACAGATGAACAAATAGAAGAAGAACTTAAGAAAAAATTTAAAATGAATGGGTTAATACTAGCAGATGTAAAAGTAGTAAAAATGATGGACAAAAAGCTAGAAAGCGGAAACTCAAATGTAGTACCAGCATATATAGATAAAGAAGGAAATCTAAGCAAAAAGTCAAATGCAGTAACAAAAGAGCAATTTGAAGACTTACAAAAATATACAGCCAAAATAATAAGAGAGATATCAGAAGAAATACTAAGCGGAAATATAAACCTAAAACCATATTACAACACAAAAACAAAGAAAGCACCATGCGAATACTGTGAATATAAATCGATATGCCAATTTAAAGCAGGTAGCTATGGAAATAATTATAACTACATTGGCAAAAAAGAAAAGCAAGAGATTTTAGAAGAAATAAAAAGTATAGTCGAAAAATAAGAACGTTTGTCGAAGTACTAGAAAAAACAATTTAACATAATATATAATGAAGCTACCTTTTACCGAAAAGGTAGAAAGGAGGAAATCACTATGAGCAGGATACAGAAGATAATTGCATTAATAATAGTGTACTTAATACTCAAAGAATTCGACAAATAAGGAAACTCCCCTAGTCTCACACACTAGGGGAGTTCGTTTCACTATGAACAACTTTTTTAAAGCAATTTACATTGCTAAATATAATATACATTATTTCCCAACATTTGTCAATTAAAAAAATAAAAAATGTAAACAAAAGTATTGGCAATTTAATTTCCTAATTTACCTCCATTACGCTGCTTATTTCAAAAAATATAGAAACTTAAAAAGTAACAAAATATTGAATTATATAAAATGGTATAGTAATATATATTAAAAGAGGGAGGGAGCTTTAATGAAAGACTTATCAAACGAAAACGTGGTGCATATAAAAGATGTAGATATAGAATATTTACAATTTAGAAAGTTATTAGAGTATAAAGATAGAGTTACACATTGCTATACAACAAGAAGTGATAACTATGAAAAAGATGATGGTAAAAATTATAAAAGATTATATGAGAGCTTAAACTTGGACTATAAAAAATGCGTAAAAATAAAAGAACAAATACATAGTAATTACGTACAAATAATAGAAAATGAAGGAACTAAGCCAGACAAAGTAGATGGTCTTATAACAAATAAAAAGGGAATATCATTTTCATTAAGATTTGCTGATTGTACGCCAATTTATTTATATGACCCAGTAGAAAATGTAATAGGAGATATACATTCAGGTTGGAAGGGAACTGCAAACAAAATTGCTTGTGTAGCAGTAAAGAAAATGATAGAAGAATATAATTCAAAACCAGAAGACATCATTTGTTGTATAGGCCCAGCAATAGGAAAATGTCATTTTGAAGTAGATGAAGATGTAAAAAATATTTTTGAAACTACTTTTTCATATATGAATATAAATAATAGGATAATAGAAAAAGGAGAAGTAAAAGAAGGAAAACAGAAATATTTTATAGATACAAATCTAATTAATAGAACAATGTTAGAAGAAATTGGCTTGCTAAAAGAAAATATAATAGAAAGTAATATATGTACAGTATGCAATAAAGATGTATTACACTCATATAGAGTAGATAGAGAAAACGCAGGAAGAAATACATCAATAATGTCATTAAAGTAAAGAATTGGGAAGCGTCCAAATCTTTACTAACAAAATAAAAAAATGTAGGGGTACCATTTATTGGAATACTTGTTAGAAATGACACCACTGTGCCATTCTGTTTTATATAAATAAAGGAGTAAAAAAAAATGAACAAAAAACAAAACAATTTAATAAAATATAACAGAAAAACATTAATAATTATAAGTATTATTGCCCTAATACTAATTATAGGAGTTTTTACACTTGCCATAAATATAAAAAGACAAACAAAAGCAGAAAAAGAACAAGAAGTAATTAACGAGGAGGCGAGCCAAAATAAGAATGTGTTAGAAAGTAAAGAGGATAATTCTAATAAACTAAAGCTTAACAATTATATGCAAAAAGCAGAAGAAAAACTAAAAGAATTAACCGAAGACGAAGTAATAGCACAGTTATTTTTAGTAGGAACACATACTACTAGTGATTTTGAAAAATTAAAAGAAAAGCAATTTGGAGGATATTTATTTTTTGCAGATTTCTTCAAAGATAAAACAGAAAAACAAATACAAAATGAAATAAATAAATTTAATGAAGTCTCAAAAGTACCACTTTTAATAGCAGTAGATGAAGAAGGAGGAAATGTTGTAAGAGTTAGTAGTAACAAAAAATTAATAAACGAACCATTTAAATATTCAAGTGAAATATATCAAAATGGAGGTTTCGAGGAAATTTGGCAAGATACAATAAATAAAAGCAAATTTTTAAGTAATTTAGGAATTAATTTAAACTTGGCTCCAGTGGTAGATATATGTGAAAAAGAGACAGACTATATGTATAAAAGGTCATTAAAACAAGGAAAAGAAATAACAGCTACTTTTGCAAAAACAGTAATAAGTGCAAGTAAGGAAAGTAATGTATCATATGCACTAAAACATTTCCCAGGCTATGGAAACAATGTAGACACACATAAAACTACATCAACAGATGAAAGGAGTTATGAAGATATATACAATAATGACTTAGAGCCATTTAGGGTAGCTATAGAAGAAGGAGCAGAAGCTGTACTAATAAGCCATAACATAGTAACAAGCATAGATCCAGAAAATCCAGCATCACTTTCACCTAAAATACATAAGTTATTAAGAGAAGACTTAAAATTTGAGGGAATTATTATTACAGATGCAATGAACATGGGAGCCATAGTAAATGAGTATACAGCAGAAGAAGCAATAATAAATGCTATTTCAGCAGGAAATGATATTATAATAGTTACAATAAATAAAGCATCAAAAGAAAATTATGATGATATTATAAAAGCAGTAAAAACAGGAATAAATAATGGAAAAATTACTAAGGAAAATATTTATAAAAAAGCTAAAAATGTTATTGCATGGAAATATTATAAAGGAATGTTATAATTAAAGAAATTATAATTGCAAGAAATAAGAATAAATGCCATATAATAAGAAGGTTTGTCGAAACTCTAAAAAAATAAATATACATAATGTATAATGAAGCCACCTTTTACCTAAAAGGTAGAAAGGAGGTAATCGCCATGAATAGAATACTAAAGATAATAGCATTAACAATTATTTACTTAATACTAAAAGATTTTGGCAAATAAGGAAAATCCCTTAGTGTACGCACACACTAAGGGATTTCATTTCGCCATGAACAACTTTTTTAAAGCAATTTGCATTGCTAAATATAATATACAATATTTTCCAACTTTTGTCAATAAAAAATAAGAATAGTTTTAATACTAATTTGTTATTAGCTCAATAAATTTCTCCGTAGCAAAACTTGTAATAGTATTTTTAGGTAAAACAATACCTAAACTTCTCTTTGGAATTTTTTCCTTTATAGGAATTTCAAAAAGAAGCTCATTTTCTAATTCATCTTTAGCAAATTCCTTTGTAATATAAGAAATTCCCATACCAATTTTAGCGAAATCCTTTACTAATGCATAACTTACAATATCAAATTTAGGATGAAAAGAAATATTATTTTTTTCCATTAAAGAGTTTAAAAATGCTCTTGTATTAGAAGGTTCCTTTTGAGTAATAATAGGAAAATTTGTTACCAAATCTTTAAGTGATATTTCTTTGAAAATTTTTTTCTTATAACTTAAATTACCAGCAAAACAATCTTGCAAAGTAGCACAAGGAGTAATAATTAAAGTGTCATCATTTTGAGTAGGAAGGTTAACTACTAGAAGGTCAAGACTTCCTTTTTTTAAATCAGCTATTAATCTATTAGTTAAACTATTAGTAATAGAAATATCAATATTAGGAAACTGATTGTGAAATTTTTCAATAAAAGGAAGTAAGAAATATTTTGTTATTGTAGTACTTGCACCAATCCTTATTGTACCAGTTTCTAGGTTTTTTAAAGAAGTAAGCTTATGCTCACCATTAATAAAACTCTCAACTCCATTTTTGATAAATTCATAAAAAATTTTGCCATTTTGAGTTAAAACTACTCCTTTAGGTCCTCTATTGAATAATGTAATTCCAAGTTCGGTTTCTAATTTCTTTATCGTTTTAGTAATAGCAGGCTGAGAAATATATAGTGAATTAGCAGCTTTAGTAATACTTCCGATAAAGAGCAACAGTATAAAATATTTTATAAGATTCATAATTAATATCCATCATATAACCTCCAGTTATAATAAATATAAATAATATATATTTGAATTATACCAAAAAATAAATTATAATGCAAATATCAAAAGAAGAAAGGAGCATAAAAAATATGCGGGTAGATGATTATTTATCAGTATGTATGTTTCAATTAAAGGTTAATTTAGACTGCAATAGTGTAGACGAATATATAATTGAAACAAAAGAGGTTAATTCACAATTAGAAGCAGCATTTTCTATAATAGAAAAGCGTAAGCCAGACATATCTTTATTTCCAGAAATGACATATTTGTATTAAGCATATTTGGAAGAAGTGATAAGTATTCAAGTAACCCAAAAAACATTATAGTAGAAAAATTATAGGAGGGAAAAATATGAAGAAGAATATCATTATTACAAGTGGTCCAACAAATGAAAAGATTGATGCTGTTATGAAAATAACAAATATGTCAACAGGAGCATTAGGAGCAGTAGTAGCAGACACATTTTTAGAAGAAAGAGATGAAGAAATTGAAACAATTTACTACATTTCAACAAAAATGTCTTATAAGCCTAAAGTAAAGAGTGAAAAGATACAATTTATAACAGTTGAGTCAACACAAGACTTAATTGAGGCACTAGAAGAAATTTTTGCTACAAAAAAAATTGATATAATAATTCACTCAGCAGCAGTAGGAGACTATGCAGGTAAATATGCTATAAGGGCAGAAGAATTAGTTGACGAAATTTGGGAGAAAGTACAAAATGCAAAAAGTAAGGAAGAAATTACAAAAGAAATGCTTATGGGCATTTTTGAAAATCCTGAAACTGTATGCAATAATACAACAAAAATTTCATCATATGAGCCACACCTTATGACAATGCTAACATTAACGCCAAAAGTAATTAGTAAAATAAAGCAAATGGCACCAAAAGTAACTTTAGTAGGTTTTAAGCTCTTAGAAGGAGTAAGCAAAGAAGAACTTTACGACGTAGCTTCAAAGTTAAGAAAAAAGAATAAGGCAGACTATATAGTAGCAAATGACTTAGCAAAGATAGGAAATGGTAAACACTGGGCTATGATTATAAATGAAAAAGGAATCACAGCAGAATGCGAAACTAAGAAGGAAATAGCACAAACTTTAGAGAAATTTCTCTTTTAATTAAAAAAAATCCATTGGTAAAACAACACTAATGGATTTTTTTATACTAGGAAACTATTATATTCTTAGTTAAACATATGCATAGGATAAATGAGTAAAAAATACCTCTAGGAAACTACCAAATTTCACCCATAGATAATTTGAAAATTGCTATAAATTCTAAATATAAGGCGTAATTTGGTAAATTATTATGTGGACTCATAAGCAATTAAGCCCTACAGTAATGAAAAATTATGGTGGCCTTAAACTAGAATTAATAAAATTTACTTGCAATTTATGTAAAACTGCTATATAATATAAATGTAGTTTATAGCTATTAAAAAATAGCAGGTAACAGTTAATTCTCGTATAATAATTATAAGGAGGAATATTTTTATGAGAAAACGGATTATCACAATTATTTCAGTATGCTTCTTTATGCTAATTTTAGCCAGCTGTGGCAACTCAAATAGAAGTGAAATTATTACACTTCATAATGAAGAGGCACAAGCGCAAATAAAAACTCAAGTGTCAAAAGTAGAAGAATATAGTAATATAGCAGTATATGAAACAAAGAAAATAGAAGAGTACTTAACTTTTTTAGAAGTTTTTGACGAAAGGAATAATGAAATTCTTGGAGTGACTACTTGTATGAAGACTGGATATTACTCTAGTTATGACTTTTATATGGTAACTTATAAAAAGTTAGATGAACCTAGAGAGGTAAGGGCTACTGGCAAAGTTTCAGTATTTAGAACAAAAAGTGAAGAAGTATATCTTAGCTTTTTGGCAAACTTTGACAAAAGCAACAATGAAATTCTTGGAATAAGTACTTCTATGAAGGCAGGGGACTATAGTAATGGTGATTTTTACATTGTGACATTTAGAGAATTAAAGTAATAATTAGTTAGTTAATATTTAAAGAACTTGCTAAATAAGGAAACTCCCCTAGTGGATAGACTAGGGGAGTTCATTTCATCTTGAACAACTTTTTTTTAGCAATTTTCATTGCTAAATATAATATACAATATTTTCCAATACTAGTCAATTAATAATATAAAAATTTTTTTAGGTATATTGTTAAGTCTTTGTAATTTATGTTTGAGGTAAAAAAACGTAGTAGTTACTAAAAATTAAAATTATATTCCATTGACTATATTTAGAAAAAAGTATACAATTATGTATATATAAATAGGAGGTAGTGGCTATGAGTAATTTCTATTATATAATGGGGAAAGGTGCAACAGGAAAAGACACTATATATAAAATAATAAAAAAGAAAACAAATATGAATACATATATATTATATACGACTAGACCCATAAGAGAAGGAGAAGAAGAAGGTATAGATTACCATTATGTAACAAATGAAGAATTACATAAATTTACTATAGAAGGAAAAGTAATAGAAAGTAGAACATATCAGACCACAAAAGGCCCATGGATATATGCTACAATTGACGATGAACAATTAAAAAAAACAGGAGATATTATTACAATAGGAACATTAGAATCTTATAGAAATATAAAAAAATATTATAAAAGTAAAGAGAGTACTAAAGTAGTACCTATATATATATCAATAGATGAACAAGAGTTAAGAAAAAGAGCGATAGAAAGAGAAAAAAGGCAAAAAGTACCAAATTATGAAGAAGTAGAAAGAAGAATAAAAGCAGATAATATAGACTTTTCAGATGAGAATTTGAGAAGATGTGGAATTACTGAAAAAGAAACATTTTATAATTATGATTTAGATAGATGTGTAGCACAACTATTAAATGATATAGATAAAAGTAAGGAAATTAT
>CATNCV010000044.1 GCA_950096965.1 uncultured Clostridiaceae bacterium
AGAGAAGCACTTTAAGCAACGAACAAAAATAATCTGGCTAGATTAGGAACTGTCCCCAACGCGGACACAAGTGCAAAACATAAATAATATCAAAAAAAAATCACAAATAAAAAAAGGAGAAAAAACATGAAATTTTACATAGGCTCAGGATTCAAAAATGCAGAATTAGTAAACGAATTCTCAAAAAAATTACAAAGCCATGGCTGGGAACACACATTCAATTGGACAAAATATATAAGTGAATATGAAACAATAGAAGACCTAATAAAATATTCAGAACTAGAACAAAAAGGAATAGAACAAGCAGACGCCGTTATAATAATACTACCAGCAGGGAGAGGAACACATATAGAACTAGGAATGGCAATAGCATTAAACAAAAAAATATATCTATATTCTAACCAAAAAGAAGAATTCGACATAGAAAACACAGTAAATTTCTATCAAATTCCAAGTATCCAAAGAATAGTTGGAGATATAGACTATGCCATAAAAGAAATAACAAAATAAATGGAGGGAAAAATGAAACCATCAGAAATGAAGCAAATAGTTAATATGCTATATAATGAATGGAATTTAGGAAAAAAAGAAGCAAAAGCAAAGGGAAAAATATGTGCATGGATATATCTATTTGAAGTGCTTGAAGAAACTGAAAAAGTAGTATTGGAAAAAGAAAATAATAAAGTTATAGGAATGTGCGGATATGCAAAGTGGAATTCTAAAAAATACATACTAAGAAAGAAATTTTTTAAATTATTAAAAATTATATGTATAAACAGTCCGTTAATAAAAGATAAAAAAGCAATCATAAAGTATAGTAAAGACTATGACTACACTCCAGTAGAACTAGAAAATCATTTTGATGGTGAAATAAGCTTATTAATAGTAGACGAAAATTATCGAGGGAAAGGTATTGGCAAAAAAATGATAAACAAAATATTTGAATATGCGAAAAAAGACAATATGAAAAATATTGAAATACTTACAGATGAAAGTTGTAACTTTAAATTTTATGAAAATTGTGGTTGCAAAAAGGTATTTGAGAAAATTATACCAAATAGAGAGCCAGATATACTAGGAAATGAAACAAGCGAAAAAGGCTATATTTATGAAAAAGGATTATAAAGATATGAATAAAAGAATATTTACAGGAAATTATGAAGAATGTAAAGTTGGAAATTTAATTTCTATTTCAGGTGATAGAGGAAAAAGTGTAGGATTTAATGGAAAAGCAATACCACAACTTGCACCCAAACGAGAATTTTGGAACATATGGCATGAAAATATTGGTAAAATTCCAGAAGAAGAAAATACAAGATATTATATAAACGAATATTATAAACAAGTATTATCAAAGGTAGATATAGAAGAATTACTTAAAGTTGAAAAAGACCCAATATTATTATGCTTTGAAAAAGGACAACAATTTTGCCATAGACATGTTTTAGCTGAATATATAGAAATGAAATATAAAATAATAGTTAGAGACATTAAAATAGATGAAAAATTAAATATTACAGAAAATAAGAGACCAGAAAATATAAGAAGAATTTTAGAAGATATAATTCAAAAAGAAATGGAGGCATTGCAAATATGAATATAGAAGAAATAAAAAAAGACTTCCCAATATTGCAAAATAAAGAAATAACATACTTAGATAGTGGAGCAACAACCCAAAAACCAATACAAGTAATAAAAGCAGTAGAAGAATTCTATGAAAAATATAATGCTAACCCACATAGAGGAGCATATTCATTAAGCATAGAAGCCACAGAAGCTTACGAAAATACTAGGAAGAAAATAGCAAAATTTATAAATGCAAAGCAACCAGAAGAAATAGTATTTTCCAAAAACGCCACAGAAAGTTTAAACTTGATTGCATATTCATATGGAATAGAAAACTTAAAAAAAGACAATGAAATAGTAATATCAATAATGGAACACCATTCAAACTTAGTACCATGGCAAAAAGTATGCAAGCAAACAGGTGCAAAACTAAACTATATGTACATAAATAATGAATTTGAAATAACAGAAGAAGAAATAGAAAGCAAAATAACAGACAAAACAAAAATAGTTAGTATAACACATGTTTCGAACGTATTAGGAACAATAAACAATATAGAAAAAATAATAAAATATGCCCACAAAAAAGGTGCAATAGTAATAGTAGATGCCTCACAAAGTATACCACATATGAAAATAGATGTAGAAAAACTTTGCTGTGATTTCTTAATATTCTCAGGACATAAAATGCTAGCGCCACTAGGAATAGGAGTTCTATATGGAAAAAAAGAATTATTAAACAAAATGACACCTTTCCTAATGGGTGGAGATATGATAGAATATGTATATGAACAAGAAACAACCTTTGCACCACTACCAAACAAATTTGAAGCAGGAACACAAAACATAGAAGGAGTAATAGGTTTAGGAGCAGCAATAGACTATATAGAAAATATAGGGTATGACAATATAAAAAAAATAGAAAAAGAAATAGTAGAATATGCAAAGCAAGAGCTATCAAAATTAGATTATTTAGAGCTATATATGACACCAAACAGTAGTAATCATTCTGGAGTAATATCTTTTAATATAAAAGGTATACATCCACATGATGTATCAAGTATATTAGATAGCAAAGGAATATGTATTCGTTCAGGAAACCACTGTGCACAGCCACTAATGAGGTTTTTAGGAATAGATTCAACATGTAGAGCAAGTTTTTATTTTTATAATACGAAGGATGATGTAGACAAGCTGATAGAAGGCTTGAACAAAGCTTATGAAATGTTTAGGAAATATATTAGCTAGTTCCCATTAGGGACGTTTCCAAATGGGGTATCTGTCACTTTTGGGAACTATAAAATCTAAATTAAAATGGGGAAAGTTAAATGGATATACAAACAAATGTGATAAAGGAAGCACTAGAATTTTATAATATACAAGATACAGAGTATATAGAAAAATGTTATGAATGTATAGAATTTATAAATAAGAATACAAATATCAAAATAAAAATACATGAATTATTTAATATCTTATATATAGATAAAAATAGCCAATTATCACAATTATGGAAAATTAAAAATATAGATGAATTATTTGGAGAAGATTGCCATCCATTTATTACAAATATTTTATTACTTAGCAGTTATAAAAAACATTTATACAATATAGAAAAATACAAATTAGATAAACAGCAATGTAATATTCATAAAAAAAGAGTAAAAGAAGCACTTACAAATGATATCTACCAAAGGAATTATAATGGTATAAGAATTTCACAAATGCTATGGGGGACATACTTTATTAATTTAAGGTTAATTGAAGTAGGAAGATTACAATATGAATTTTGTAAGAATAACCCTATGACCAATAAAGAAGAACTTTGTATAAAGATACATATACCAAGTGATAAAAAGTTAGATAGTACAGAAGTAAAAAAATCATTAAATGAATCAAAAAATTTGATTAAAAGATATTTCAAATTAGATAATCCTAAATATTATTGTGATAGCTGGCTATTAAGCAATCAAATAAGAGATTTATTACCACAAGATTCAAATATAGCTAAATTTCAGGATATGTTTGATATAAAAGAAACAGAAGAATGTATTGATAACATATTAAATTTTGTTTATAATATAAGAAATAGTGACAATTATAATAAATTAGCAGAAGATACCTCCCTACAAAGAAAAATAAAAAAATACATATTAGAAGGTAAAAGCATAAAAGGTGGAATAGGTATTTTAAAATAGATTATTAAAAGGAGAAACAATGGAAGACTTATCACAGATATATAATGAGTTAATAATGGAGCACAGTATGAACTCATATAACAAGAAAAAACTAGAGAAAGCTGATTATCAACAAATAGGGCATAACCCAAATTGTGGAGATGAAATTACTCTAGAATTAAAATTAAATGGAAATATAATTGAAGACATGGCATTTTTAGGACATGGTTGTGCAATATCACAAGCATCAACTTCAATAATGATAGATACATTAAAAGGAAAAACATTACAAGAAGCAAAAAAAATTGTACAAACATTTATAGGAATGATAAAAAGAGAAATAGAAGATGAAGAAGCCTTAAAAAAACTAGAAGATGCAATAGCCTTCAAAAATGTATCAAATATGCCAGCAAGAGTAAAATGTGCTTTACTTGCATGGCATACTATTGAAAAATTAATATAAGTATAGTATAATGCTAATACTATTAGTAACTATAAACCTTAGCCAAATGACAGGAGGTAATTTTATGAGCTTAGTATTAGCAATTATAGAAATAGTATTAATACTTATTACTACTAGCATTGTTATTATGACAGCACGTGCTAAGTGGGAAGATTTAGTAAATCCAATAAATACTAAGGAAGACAAAGATTCACGTTGGTTTTATGAAACTAAAATGGAGAAAACAAGAAAGATATTTTAACAAATAAAATTATAATACCTATTTCAGAAGCAAAACATATACAATTAATACAAAAATACTATGGAGAAGATTCAGAGTATGCAAAATTTTTGATTGAAAAACAACAAAAAAGACATTAAAAGAATACAATAGATTCGTTACTACAAAATGTATCCAATAGAATAGACAGTTTGAAAAAGAGACTGTCTAGACTATTGGATATATTTTACTATGGAATCTCTTCTATTCTTATTTTTTAATAATTATTAAAAAATATTGAATGTTCGCTTGTTTTTTATAAAAAAAGAAAGTATACTTTTATAAGAAAATGAACAAAACAGAGTGTGAAGTGTCGTTTCCTAAATGAAAGGAGGCGATGCCATATGTTATTAGAACAAGTTTATTTATACTTTATATACATACTTTTTATTGAACTTGCAATAGTAACTGTTGTCGCTGTTGCCTTATTTGTGGCACTTGTTGTTACTATAAGAAAATTAGACAACGAAAAAAACACATCTCTGTCTGGTCAATAGAGATGTATTTAAAACTTTTTTAAATCACTTGAATGGCACGCCACACTTCTGTGGTCGTTCATCTTCTATAACTATTATACTCAATAAAATTGAAAAAGTCAACTGAAAAATTAAATAAATATAATATAAAGGAAAAAGAAAATGGAAAATAAAAAAGTGCTATTAGGTATGAGTGGTGGAGTAGATAGTTCAGTAGCAGCCGTCTTACTACAAGAACAGGGGTATGAAGTAATAGGAACAACACTAGAACTATTTACAGGAAGTAGTTGCTGTAATATAAATACATATATAGATGCAAAAAATGTATGTAACTCAATAGGAGTGCCACACTTTACCTATGATTATAAAGAAGAATTCAGAAAATATGTAATAGGAGATTTTATAGATTGCTACGCAAATTGTAAAACTCCAAACCCATGTATAGAATGTAATAAATATATGAAATTTGGGGTTATGCACGAAAAAGCAAAAGAATTAGGTTGCACATATATAGCAACAGGTCATTATGCTAAAACCGAATATAGTGAAGAATATGGCAGATGGGTATTAAAAAAATCAAACGCAGGTAAAAAAGACCAAAGCTATGTATTATGGAATATACCAAAAGATTTAATACAGTATGTACTATTCCCACTAGCAGAATTTGAAGAAAAAGAGCAAATAAGACAAATTGCAAGAGAAAGAAACTTAAAAGTAGCAAACAAACCAGATAGTGAAGATATCTGCTTTGTACCAGATGGAAACTACAAAAAATTCTTAGAAAATAATTCGCAAATAAAGCCAAAAGAAGGAAACATAGTAAACAAAAAAGGAAAAGTTTTAGGAAAGCATACAGGCTTATATAACTACACAATAGGTCAAAGAAAAGGTTTAGGAATTTCAAATGCAGTACCACTTTTTGTATTAGGCTTTAATAAAGAAAAAAATGAAGTAATAGTAGGAGAAGAAAAAGAATTATATCAAAAAGAAATAACAGTAACAGACATAAACTTACTACTAGTAGATGAAATAAAAGAAGAAATGGAAGTAGAAGTAAAAACAAGGTACTCAGCTAAACAAGCAAAAGCCAAAATATCAAAAGCAGGAGACAAAATAAGAGTGATATTTGACGAACCACAAAGAGCAATAACACCAGGTCAATCAGCAGTATTTTACATAGGAGATATAGTACTTGGTGGAGGAAAAATATTATAATTAGAACATAATAAAAAAGGGGAATATTAAAAATGAAAAACAAAAAATTAGAAATATTAATAATATCTATTGCTATTATAATTCAAACATTAATATATATATTGTGTGGAATAAATAAAAGCTATATACATATGGATGAGGCATATTCATTAGGCTTATCAAGTTATGATAAGGTAGAAATTCAAGACAATGAAGATTTTTATAACACATGGCATAACAAAGAATATTATGAAGATTATTTATCAGTTAGAAAAGATGAAATAGGAAAATATAATCAGGTATATGAAAATCAAAAGAATGATGTTCATCCACCACTTTATTATTTACTATTAAAGTTTGCAATGGGATTTAGCCCAAATCATTTTTCAAAATGGTGTGGTATAATTATAAATATAATAATTTATGGAATTATAACAATTATTGCATATAAAATTTTAAATGAACTATTAAAAGATGAAAAATATGCAAAAGAAAAATCTATAATACTTGCAACTATATCTTCTATAACAATGGCATCATTAACAAGTGTAATATATATTAGAATGTATGCATTAGCGACTCTTAATATACTTATAGCAACATATTTACATATAAAATTATATAAATCCAAAAGTATAAATATAAAACTACTAGTAGGAATTAGCATATTTACACTTTTAGGGGTATTAACACACTATTATTACATATTCTACATAGCAATGTTATATTTGATATTTGGGGTAAAATATATAAAAAGTAAAGAATATAAACAATTAGCTTATTATACAACTTCAATGCTAATTGCAGGAATTATTTCCTTAATAATATTCCCATATTCCATAAAGCATATGTTTTTTGGATATAGAGGGCAAGGAGTTATAAGTAACTTAACTAATATTCCTAAATTTATAGAAAGTATTACTCAATATTTAACAAAAATTAACTTTTTTGCATTTAACAATTTATTATTCATAATTCTTATAGGGATAATAATATATAAAATATACAAAAAGAAAATATACAGTATAGAAAATAAAGAAGAAAAAGAAATATTCAAAATAATATGGTTACCAACTATATTTTATTTTGTAATAGCAGCAGTAGCTTCGCCTTGGATAGAGTTAAGGTATATGATGCCAATTTGTGGTTTATTATTTATAATAGTAATATATTACTTATATAAAACTATAAGTAATCAAAAGTATAGAAATGTAATAATTGCGATATTACTTATTGTAATATTAAAATCACCAACAATTTTTAAAATTGAGCCAGAAGTAATGTATAGTGATAAAAAGGAAATTGTTCAAAAGTTAGAAAATGAATGGAATTTACCAACTATATTTATGTTTAACTCACAAAATAATAGATTTTTAGATGATATATTGCTATTCTCAAAGTTAAACGAATCTTATATAGCAAAAGATACTCAAATATCAGAGGAGAATATTAAAAACATATTTCAAAATAAAGAAACTTCAAAAGGAATTATAGTATTTATAAATGAAGGGCAAGACAATGATACAATAATAGAAACAATAAAAAAAGCAACTAATTTACAAAAAAGTAACTATATAAAAAGACTAAATGCATGTGATGTATATATTGTAAACTAAAATTTGAAAGGAAACAAATTGGATTTTAGAATTTTGTTCTTGAATAGGAAAAATCAATTTCAAATATAAAGGCACGGGGAACCGTGCCTTTTGTTAATAGATTAAAATATTAAATTTAAAACTTTATATCTAAAGTTCTATTATCTTTAAATTGAATTTATCCTCAAAAACTTTTTTCTTAGCAATATATTCTTTGGTTTTAAAACCTTTAACATCAATAACTTCAGTAGAATTATCTTTGTTAAAAACAATAAAATCAGCTTTATATTTTAAGCCAGGAGCTAAAATAAAAGTGGGTTGCAAACAAAAACCATTAATTTCCTTAGCATGCAACTTAAGTTTTAGCTCACAATAATAATCAGCTTCTTTCTTACTATCAAAAGTATGCCCATCAATAGAGACTTTATTTGCTCTATATTTACTTTTTATTTTTTTTCCATCAGCATAATTTTTATAATCTTCAACGCTCCAATGCTCCATATCAGTACTCCTATAATAATTTTAATAAATTTATTATAAGCAAAAAAAGTAAAAAGTGCAAGAGCAAATTTTAATAAATATAGTAACATTTCTATAAAATAAAAAAAATTAAAAAAACATTTGAAATTTATAAAAAATTGTGATATTTTAAAGAAGAAGAAAATACAAAGAAATAAGGAGAGAAAAAACAAAATGGAAAGAGAAGTAAATGAAGAAAAAAGAAACAAATTTATAGAAAATGCAGGAAAAAGAGTAAACAATGTATTACACGATATTCAAATATTAGAACCAATGGCAAGAAGCAATACATATGACTTTACAAAACAAGACATAGAAGAAATGTTTAGTGCAATGGAAGAAACACTAAAAGAAGCCAAAGAAGAATTTTACAAAAAATTTGAAGAAAAACAAAAAGCAGTAAAAAAAGTATTTTCATTTGGAAGCTCAAAGTTAACTGTAGAGCCAGTAGAAGAAATTGTAGAAGAGCAAGTACAAAACATAGAAGATATTAATGAAATGGAAAGTACAGAAGAAACAGAGCAAATAGAAGAATAAAGAAAGTAAAATAGTATAAATAAAATTTAAAAGGGAGTAGCTTATAAACTACTAATCAACAATCGCGAAACAAAAAATCTGGTTAGTAACCTATATGGTAAGCAAGACTTTTAAAGAAGGAGGTGCATTTAAAATGTAAAAAATTCTTTAAAAGTCTATTTTTTGTATATAATAAATATAAAGGAGAGGGTCATTTTGGAAAAAAGATGGTTTAATAAAAATATAGAAGAGACATGTGAAGAACTACAAACGAATATAAAAACAGGACTACAAGAAAGTCAAATAGAAGAAAAAAGAAATAAATATGGAGAAAATAAGTTAGAAGAAAAGAAAAAGAAAAGTGTAGTAGTAAAATTTTTAGAACAATTTAAAGACTTTATGATAATAGTATTAATAATAGCAGCACTTGTATCAGGAGGAGTTGGAATAGCACAAGGAGAAGGAATAACAGACACAATAATTATATTAATAGTAGTAATAGTAAATGCGGTTATAGGAGTAGCACAAGAAAACAAAGCAGAAAAATCATTAGAAGCATTACAAAAATTAAGTAGTCATAATGCAAAAACTATAAGAAATGGAGTGCAAACTGTAATACCATCAAGTAAGCTTGTTCCAGGAGATATAGTAGTTTTAGAAACAGGAGACTATGTACCAGCAGACTTAAGGCTAGTAGAAGCAGTAAACTTAAAATCACAAGAATCATCATTAACAGGAGAATCTGTACCAGTAGAAAAAGATACTGAAGCAATAGAAGAGAAAGAAATAGGTATAGGGGATAGAAGCAACATGTTATTTTCTTCAAGTTTGATAACATATGGAAGAGGAAAAGGAATTGTTGTAGAAACAGGAATGAATACTGAGGTAGGAAAAATAGCAGGTATTTTGAGTAAGACCCACGAAGTAGAAACACCACTTCAAAGAAAGCTAAATCAACTAGGAAAAACACTTGGAATAGTAGCACTAGTAATTTGTGCAATAATATTTATAATAGGAATATTATATGGTAAAAACCCAATAGATATGTTTATGACAGCAGTAAGTTTAGCAGTAGCAGCAATACCAGAAGGTTTGGCGGCAGTATCAACTATTGTTTTAGCAATAGGCGTACAAAAAATGGTTAAGAAAAATGCAATAGTAAAAAAACTACCAGCGGTAGAAACACTAGGAAGTGCTACAGTAATATGCTCAGATAAAACAGGAACACTAACACAAAATAAAATGACAGTACAAAAAATATATACAGATAATGAACTAATGGACATAGAAACATTAGAAAAAGCAGAAACAGACATAACAAAAATAGCAGACCTAGAAAGATTAGTTCATATAGCAATGCTTTGTAATGACACAAAAATAACAACAAATAACACATTGGCAGGAGACCCAACAGAAACAGCATTAGTAGATATGGGCTTTAAACTAGCATTTGAGCCATCAATATATGAACAATTTGAAAGAGTAGAAGAACTACCATTTGATTCAGAAAGAAAGCTAATGACAACAGTTCACCAAATAGGAAATAAATATTTAGTATACACAAAAGGTGGAGTAGATGAACTTTTAAATAGATGTAACTCATATATAATAGATGGAAAAATACAAGAAAATATAAACGAATATAAAAAGAAAATAGAACAAAAAAATGAAGAAATGGCCAAAGAAGCATTAAGAGTGCTAGCATTTGGATATAAAGAATTAGATCATAAACCAACAAAAGAGGAAATGAAAAACATAGAAACAGACCTAATATATGTAGGAATGGCAGGAATGATAGACCCACCAAGGCAAGAAGCAAAAAAAGCAGTAGAAAAATGTAAAAAAGCAGGAATAAAAACTGTAATGATTACAGGGGACCATAAAATAACAGCAATAGCAATAGCAAAAAAACTAGGAATACTAGAAAAAGAAGAAGAAGCGATAACAGGTAGCGAACTTGAAAAAATGAGCGATGAAGACCTAGAAAAAAATGTAAGAAAATATAGTGTATATGCAAGAGTAAGCCCTGAACACAAAGTAAGAATAGTAAAAGCATGGCAAAAAAATGGAGAAGTAGTTGCAATGACAGGTGATGGAGTAAATGACAGCCCAGCCTTAAAAACAGCAGATATAGGTTGCTCAATGGGAATGGTAGGAACAGATGTAGCAAAAGAAGCCTCAGATGTAATATTAACAGATGATAACTTCGCAACAGTAGTATCAGCAGTAGAAGAAGGAAGACGTATATATGATAATATACTAAAAGCAATTCAATTCTTACTATCAAGTAATGTAGGCGAAATAGTGGTATTATTTATAGCAATACTAATAACACCATGGCTTGGAAAAACATTTGGAATAGATATAAACCTAATAGAAGTATTACTTCCTGTGCACATTTTATGGATAAACCTAGTAACAGATTCACTTCCAGCCCTAGCACTAGCATTTGACCCAGCAGAAAAAGACATAATGGAAAGAAAACCAATAAATAGCAAAAAAGGAATATTCACAAAAGGAATGACATTTAGAGTAGTATATCAAGGTGTAATGATAGGATTACTTACACTTTCAGCATTCATAATAGGCTTAGCAACTCCAGAAGAAAGCTTGCCAACAATGTTAGAATATGAAGGAAAAATAATATCAGCAGTAGAAGTATCAAACATAAATGAACTACTTCAAAATGGAGCACAACTTGTATCAAAAGAAGAAGTAAAAGTAGAAATAGGTCAGGCAATGGCATTTACAGTATTAGCATTATCAGAACTAGTACATGTATTTAATATAAGAAACAACAAAAAATCAATATTCAAAACAGGTATAACCAGCAACAAAAAATTATTACTAGCAATAGGAGCATCTCTACTACTAATGTTAATAATACTATTTATACCAGCACTAAGACATATATTCAGTATACCAATACTTCCAATAGGAAATGTAATAGAAGTAATAGTTTTAGTATTTGCACCATTAGCAATAGTAGAAATATTTAAATTACTAAAAATAAATACAGCAAAAGATGAATAGAAATGGTATTTTGTAATATTTTCATAATTACTAATTAAAATATTATTGAAAATAACTACAAAATTAAAAAAACAAAAATTGTAAAAAAATGTTGCAAAAATTAACATAATGTGATAACATGTAATATAGGAACAATTAAATATTTTTTTACACCTTTAAAGGAGGAAACACTATGACAATGAAAACAACTAAAACAGCAAAAGGAAACAAAGTCAACATCCAGGCTGCAACAAAGGATCGGTTACCAATGTGTTGGTTGTATTCAGATGGGGAGTATATCCTAACAGCAAAGGGAGGGAAATCAATTGAACGTAAGTTGCCATATGTAGAGGCAAAATATGCCGATACATTAAAACAGGCAGGAATAGCTTACAACATTGTTACAATCCCAAACAAGTATGATCAGAACAAGAAGTATGAAGTTTGTGAGTACTATGATTCATCAGCGTATGAACAGGAAAGACTTCCAGTATATACGAAGATGCAGGGCAGCGAAGAAGTTTATGTTTTCACTGGTGAAGTTTCTGCTCACAATGCAGTAACGGTCGAGACCATAAAAAAAGCCAATGCACTGAAAAATACAGTTCGATATATATGTGCAAAGCAGGACCTGGCTGGCAAGATGGGAATTGTAAAATACATCAATATTGATAGCAAGGAAATTAACCTCGAGGGCGAAGATGGAGGAAAGATCAAAATGCTGCAGGCATATACCGCTGAAGGTGAACCAACCAAGCTGTATGGCGTGTTTGACATGGCTCAGGTAGAAACTAATTTGTATGTTCAGGTAGTAGCTCCAAAAGGTAAAACCAGAGGAGTGGCACTTGGAAAGGAGGCTAAAAATAGAAAAGCCTGGGAGACCATACTAGGAGGTGGAAAAAAGATCGTCTTTGTATAAGATTATCTTTGAACAAAAACTAAAAATGGTAAGTCGTAATGACTTGCCATTTTTAGTTGTATATACATTGAAATTTATAACATAAAGCAACATATACTCAAAAGAAAAGCGACTGTAAAATTATAATTACTTTTTTTAAGAAAGATAGAAAATGCCTTAAATATATATGTAATGTTATTACTAAAAGACTGATATGAATAGTATAAAAAACTACAAATGTAGGGAAAATATACAAATATCAATTATAACCACAAATAGAAAAATATAGAAAAAATTTGAAAAAATTTGAAAAAAAGTTGCAAAAATTAACATAATGTGTTAAAATATAAATGTAGAACATTTAACAAGGTTTCCTATAAGGAGGATATCATTATGATGAACAAAAACATAGTAGCCAAGAACGCAACCATGAGAAAAGAAGCACTTCCAAGAAATTATGTGCTTCAGAACAGAAAAGATCAGCAGGTGAACTTTGAGCGGTGGTTACCATGTGTAGCTGCAAAATACGAGGCGATTTTGCAGGAGCTGGGGCTCTCCTACAAGGTTGAGGACGGCAGATGCCGTTTTTGGAACCCAGAAGTTTACGAAGAGGATGCAGTCACATTACCTGTATTTCGGCAGGTGGCCAACACTAAGGACTTGTACATCTGTACTGGCCAAATGAAAGTCACAGTGCCAAGTCGCAAGACAGTAGAAATGGCAGTAGAAGCCAGGAAAACTGTAATGAGGAAGGTAGAGCAGGCGAAGAGTGCTCCTACAGAAGTGAACAGGGAGTACTTAGAGAAGGTGCTCAATGGAAAAACCGCCAAAGCTGTCAAGATCAAAAACGCGCAGATCGCTCAGGACATCGGTGAAGACATTAAGGTTTTGCCAGCAGTAAAAGCCAACGGTGAGCCGACAGGATATTATGGTATATTTAATACCAAGAAGCTGAAACATGTACCAGCAATTAAGCTGGTAGTATCAGAGCAGACCCAGAGCGTCATCGAGGGGCAGAACCAGCAGTACTGGGAGTACCAGCTTGATAAAAAAATTGAGTTGATTCCAGTATAAAAAGGAAACGAAGTTGTAGGGGATAATACCCCTACAACTTTTTTGTATACTAAGAAATTACAATATAGCAAAACTTTCCAAGAACGAGAGAACTTAGTGGACTGTATCCTACAGTAATAAAAAATTACTGTTGCAAATTGAAAAGTGCAAGTGTAGCGAAGCTACACTTGTTCTATTATAAGAAAGGACACTATTTTTACTTAAAATTGTATTAGTCACTATATTTTATTAATAGATATTTCCTTTTTATCTAAATATTCTAGAAATCCACTATCACTACTAAAATTAAATTTTAATTTATAACTAGTAAGCATTTGGTACTTTTGATGAAACTTTTTATTAACTGCATTTATACCATATTTTCCATCACCAATAATAGGAAAACCTATATGAGCTAGGTGGGCACGTATTTGGTGAGTTCTACCTGTTTCAAGTTTAATATCTAAAATAGATGTGTTATTCTTTTTATCTTCATTTATAACCTTATATGAAGTAATAATTTTTTGGTAACCTTTCTTTGGAATATCTGAAATATAAACCAAAGACTTTTTGCTATCCTTAAACAAATATGCTTCTAACCTAGCTTGCTTTTTAGGTAAAATTCCATAAACAGTAGCAGTATAATATTTATCAATTTCTCTATTTTTAAACTTCTCAAGTAAAATTTGAAGGGCTTTCTCATTTTTTACCATAAGAACAAGTCCGAGAAGTATTTCTATCTAGCCTATGGCAAGGTTTAACAAAACCTTGAACATATTTTTCACATTTAGTAGTAAGGGAATTACTACCAGTAACTTCGATGCCAGTTGGTTTATTAATAACAAGAATATTATCATCTTCAAAAACAATATCTAATACCATATTTGTGTCATGGGAACTACTAAATATATCAGGAGTAAATAAAAACTCATCACTAATAAAAACTTTTACCTCATCAGAAAAATGAATAATAACATTATTATTAACTCGAATGCCATTAATCCTAATATCCTTTTTTCTAAGAGCCTTATATAAAGTACTCTGTTTTAAATAAGGGAACTTATATAATAAATAAGAATTTAAGCTTTTACCATCATAATCTTTTTCAACATTTAAAACTTGCATAAAATCACTCCTCAACTCTATAAATAAAATTACAATTTTTTTCATATTATAAAGTATTAAAAGGAAAAAAGCAAATTGATTATAAAATAAGCAAAATTTTAAAAAAACTAATTGCAATTTAAAAATATATATGTTAGAATACTATATGTTAAGAAAAAACAAAGGAGAGTGTATAAAAAATGGTAGTAGTGAGAAACATAGTATTAGTAATATATTTAATAGTTTGTATAGCTTTAATAATAGTAGCAACTATGCAAACTAAAGATAATGATGGTGCCTCAGGAACAATTACAGGTTCTTCAACAAATAATTTTTATGAAAAAAATAAAGGAAGAACAAAAGAAGGAAGAATAAAAAAATTAACAATAACACTAGGAATAGCATTTGTAGTGTTAGCAATTGTATTAGGAATATTATATGTAATATAATGTATAATTGAATAAAAAATGTAGGGGCTTAATCGGTAAGGACTACCCGTTAGAATTACCGAATTATGCCCTTTTTAGTTAATAATGATGTGTTAAATTGTTCGCTCCCAGGAGGTTTGATTTATTTTTTTTAAATTTAATTCCTAGCCTCCCACTAAGAGTCTGTAAAATATTTCATTTCATTACATATTTAACAGACTCTAAGCGTTCCCCACCGCCTTAACGGAATATAGAATTTTAAAAAAATAAATCAAACCTCCTTCGCGCTACTCTATATGTTTAGGCTACTACTATTCACAAAAGTAAAAAATGATTTTGTTATACTATGGGTTATGCCCAAGGTTGAGAACGCTACAATAATATATTAAAAATGGAATTTGTACTATTCAAAAAAGGAGATTAACTATGGAAGATAAAGAAAAATTAATTTTAGATTTTATGTCAGAAGAAAGCTATGTACCTATGAAGGCTAAAGAAATAGCTAGTATTTTGTGTGTACCTAAAACAGAATATTCAAGCTTTAATGAGGTACTAAAAAAACTAGAGGAAGATTATAAAATTCAAAAAAATAGAAAGTCTAAATATAGTTTAATTGATTCTAATAGATATATAACAGGTGTTTTTAGAGCAAATGAGAAAGGTTTTGGTTTTGTAAAAGTACAAGGAAGAGAAGATGAAATTTACATTTCTAAAACTCATACCAAAAATGCTTTAAATGGTGATACTGTTCTTATAGAAATATTAGAAAGCGAAAAAGAAAGCAGTCATAGCATAGAAGGTAGAATCATTAAAATACTAACTAGAGACAAAGATACGGTTGTAGGTGTTTTTGTAAATAGTAGAAATTACGGTTTTGTTGTTCCAGATGATAGAAGACTAGGAACTGACATTTTTATATCTAAAAAGAATTTTGGAAAAGCACGTAATGATAGCAAGGTATTGGTTAAAATAACTAAATATCCTGAAAATGGTAAAAATGCTGAAGGTAAAGTAATAGAAGTATTAGGGGGGATTAATGAAGCAGGAGTAGATATGCTTTCATTAATTAAAGACTACAAACTACCATATGAATTTCCAGAGCTAGTCATAGAAGAAGCAAAAAAATATGAAGAAAAAGATATTGAGAATGATATTAAAGGCAGATTAGACTTACGTAATAAAGAAATTTTTACAATAGATGGAGAAGATGCAAAAGATTTAGATGATGCAGTTAATGTAAAAAAACTAGAAAATGGTAATTATGAACTGGGTGTTCATATAGCAGATGTAAGTCACTATGTAAAAGAAGGCTCTAAACTAGATAAAGAAGCTATTATAAGAGGAACAAGCATATATATGCTAGATAGAGTAATACCAATGCTTCCACGTGAACTTTCAAATGGAATTTGTAGTTTAAACCAAAAGAAAGATAGACTAACACTTTCAGTTATAATGGAAATTAATAAAGAAGGACAAGTTGTATCTTCTGAAATTAAAAAAAGTGTTATAAAAGTTACTAGAAGAATGAGTTATAATGAAATTGCTACTATTTTGAAATATG
>CATNCV010000045.1 GCA_950096965.1 uncultured Clostridiaceae bacterium
GTTTACGAGTATAATGGTAATTAAATATCTTTAATTTTTTTGCCCTTTAATTAGGGTTATTTTTGTTGTCTATTTTTCTCTTTGCTTGAATAGTCAAAATCTGCGATTTTTCCTATTCAATAAAAAAGAGCACCACATTGAAGTATTACTTCAATGTGGTGCCTATTGTTGGAGCAGGTAGAGGGAATCGAACCCTCGTCATCAGCTTGGAAGGCTGAGGTAATAGCCATTATACGACACCTGCATTTTTAATTTTTGTTCTGTTCCTTAGGACATTTTCTATTATAGCTTTTTTATTTTCATTTGTCAATAGTTTTTTTAAATTTTTTTTATTTTTTTATTTCTATTGAATTTATTTGTGTTTTGATATACTATATATAAAGATTAAATTTATTGTTTACTAAGGAGGAAAACTGATGCCTAACAAAACAAAAGATGTGGCTATTTTAAATGAAAAAGAAAATGTAAAAAAAGCATCTGTTAATAATATTAAAAATTCTGATAAAAATAAGACTACTAGTAATACTAAAAATTCTAGCACATTATCTAAAACTACTAAATCTACTTCTAATAAAAAAACAAGTAGTTCTAAAGTTAGTAAGAAAACTTCTTCAAGTAGTTCTACTAAAAAAAGTACGTCTTCTAAAAAGTCTGCTAATACAAATGTTAGTAAAAAAACAAGCACATCTAAAAAAAGTGGTTCTAAAACTACTCTGAGTTCTGCTAATAAAAAAAGTGCTAATATTTTAGAATATTATGATTTACCTTATAGATATAATGAAACTATTGTTAAAGTACTTGTTCAAACACCTAGTATTCTTTTTGTTTATTGGGATATTTCAGATGAAGATAAGGAAAATTATATTCTTAAGTATGGTGAATACTTTTTTAATGATACTAAACCTGTTTTAGTTATTTATAATGAAACTCTACATTATAGTTTTGAAGTTGATATTAATGATTTCGCTAATAGCTGGTATTTACATGTTCCAGATAGTAATTGTACTTATAAAGTAGAACTTGGTAGGAGACCTATTAATAAATATTCTAAAATTGATAATTATTTATATATATCTTCTTCAAACAATATGGATGCTCCTAATGACCATATTTTATTTGATAGTTTAAATAATAATGTTTATTTTAGAAATGTAAAAACAAATGCTAATTCAAAAAAGGATATTTCTTTATCTTTATTTAAAAAGGTTGGTAAAATATATGATGTACAAGATTTTTATAAAATAATGTATGAGCATGAAGATATTAATTTTGATAAGTTGAGTTTTAGAAGATTACCTTCATCATAATATATAAATTGTAGGGGTCGCCATTTGGGCGACCTACTTACCTATTTATTTTAATGAAACATTAATACATATGATAATTATTAGTTCTCTCAAAGAGCGACCCCTACAATAAAAGATAAAATAAAAAAAGATAGAACAAAGGAGAAAGATATGAATGAACCAAAAGGATATGTGAGCTTTGTGCTTCATGCACATTTGCCTTTTATACATCACCCTGAAAGTGAAGACTATTTAGAGGAGCAGTGGCTTTTTGAAGCTATTTCAGAAACCTACATTCCTCTTCTTTTAAATTTTCAAAAATTAGTCGAGGAAAAAGTTGATTTTAGAATTACTATGTCTCTTACTCCCCCTCTTCTTAATATGCTTGATAATAAACTTTTGCAAAAAAGATATATTTCATATTTGAAAAAACATATTGAACTTGCCAATAAAGAAATTGAAAGAACTTGTGATAACAAAAAGATTAATGAACTTTCTAAATATTACTTTGAGCGATATTCAAATGACTTACATATTTTTAAAGATATTTATAAGTGTAATTTAATAAATGGTTTTAAGTATTTTCAAGACTTAGGCGTATTAGAAATAATTACATGTGGTGCAACACATGGATACTTCCCTATTTTATATGTTACTGAGCAAACTGTTAAAGCTCAAATTGCAGTAGGTGTTCAAACTTATGAAAAATACTTTGGAAAAAAACCGCGTGGAATTTGGCTTCCAGAATGTGGCTATGTTCCTGAATCTGATAAATATTTAAAAGAATTTGGAATTGAATATGCTATTACTGAGACTCATGGTATTTTATATGCAAACCCTACCCCTATTTATGGTACATATTCACCAATAGTTTCACCTGATGGTGTTATATGTTTTGGTCGTGATTTAGCTTCTTCAAGGCAAGTATGGAGTTCAATTAATGGCTACCCTGGTGATTACAATTATAGGGAATTTTATAGAGATATTGGTTATGATGCACCTTATGATTATATAAAGCCCTATATTGCTTCTAATGGAGTACGTGTTCATACTGGTATTAAATACCATAGAATAACTGGAAAAAGTGAGGAAAAAGATATTTATAATCTGCAGTGGGCCAAAGACTCTGCCAATAATCAAGCTAGTCACTTTATAAACTCTCGAAAAGAGCAAATTGAAAAAGCCTCTTTAAATATGGATAAACCTCCTATTATTCTATGCCCTTATGACGCTGAACTTTATGGTCATTGGTGGTATGAAGGCCCATATTGGCTATATACTTTGTTTAAGAAAATTCATTTTGACCAAAGTGATTTAAAACTTATCACACCTGGTGAATATATAGATAAGTTTCCTGAAATTCAAGTATGCATGCCTTGCCGTTCTAGTTGGGGTGCAAATGGTTATAGTGAGGTATGGCTAAACGAAGAAAATGACTATGCTCATAGACACTTGCATAATGCTGGCAATAAAATGGTTGAGCTTGCACACAAATTTCTTAACGAACAAAATCCTATTAAAATAACAGCATTAAATCAATGTGCCAGGGAACTTTTACTTGCCCAAAGTAGCGATTGGCTATTTATAATAACTAACAAAACTATGGTTGATTATGCCAAAAAAAGAATAAAAGATCATATTGGTAGATTTAATAAACTATATGAGCAAATTAATAACGATAACATTGATGAGGAATTCTTAAATGCTATATATGAAAAAGATTGTATCTTTCCTGAAATTGATTATAGAATTTATTTTTAAGTTTCTTAAAGAGTCAACGGGGACGGAGATTTTTGAGCCAACGGGAGCCAACAGGAAGCCAACGGGGACGGAGA
Source organism: uncultured Clostridiaceae bacterium (assembly GCA_950096965.1). Taxonomy (GTDB): domain Bacteria; phylum Bacillota; class Clostridia; order TANB77; family CAG-508; genus UMGS1663. The sequence goes on from CATNCV010000045.1 coordinate 3,122, forward strand.
TTTTTGGCTACTTTTCTTAAAAATTCAAAAAAATTTATGGTATTACTTTAAAAAGTAGCCAAAAATCTCCGTCCCCGTTGGCTTCCCGTTGGCTCTTTAAAATTTATTTTTTAATTTGCACAAGTTTCCAAATTATAGCTTCTTTCATAAAATATGTATATCTAAAGTTTTTTAGTAGATACTATTTTTGAAAGGGGATTTTTTTCGCATATGAAATCTTTTTGTATAAAAACTAATAATATTAAAATAAGAGACTATCTACTAAATAGTTTGGCATCTACTGACTTTGAAAATATTTATTATATAAATAAAAAATTCAAGTTATATGAAAATGTTATTGTTCATTATACAGGTGAATCGGAATGTGATTTTCTTAATATATTATCTAACATTATTTCTGATTGTATACTTGTATTTTTTGAGCCTTTTTTAATAAAAAGAAGCCTAAACTTTAATTACTTTTATTTTGATAATTTCGAGAAAAAACAGATTGAAGAAAATTGTTATACCTATATTGCTTCTAATGAAGATGATACTCTAAAGTTTAGAAAAGATGAAATTTGGCCAAATGTTTTAAAATACATTTCCGAAAATAAAGCTATGATATTAGATGGCTTTGTTAATTTTAGACTTGATAATTATTTAGATACTATTGATGATGTTGTTGATTATTCTGTTAATAAATATATTGTTGAAAAAGAATATGCTGAATTTATAAACTTGTTAAAGTTATATATAGATTCTAAAGAACCTGAAGCAGAGGCAGTTCACCTTATATATACAAATGGTGAGTCTATACTTCTAGATGCAGATAGAAATATTATATCTCTTACTGATAAAATTTTTGAAGCAAAATATTTGTCAGATATATCTTTTTCTTCAAATGATTACGCTTTAAATGCTCTTTTAACTCTTTTACCTAAAAGAATTGAAGTTCATATTATTGGATATGAAGATGAGTTTATTAGCACCTTGAAACTAATTTTTGGCTCACGCATTTTTATATGTAGAGATTGCAATATTTGTAGAACTTATAAAATTTTAGCTAATAGTAATATTAAAACTTAAAAACAATGGTAACAAAGTTTTTTTGTACATTTTAAATGTACAAAAAATCTCTGTTACCATTGTTTTTTATATACTGTGAAATTATTCTATTTTAAGTTCGAATGTAGAACTGCATTTGAATAATAATCCATATAAAGAGACTTAATTTTGGTCCTTTTATTGTTTAAGTTATTCTATATTATCTAGTCCCCCCTCTATATTATACAGTTCTTCATATCCTTTTTTAGAAAGTATATTCACTGCCTTTCTACTTCTGCTACCACTTTGACAGTATACTATTATTGGATTATTTCTATTTGGAATTACTTTTTCAATTTCTTCATTTATATCATATACTGGTATATTTATACTTCCATCCAAATGCCCTTCTTTATATTCTTGTTCACTTCTTACATCTAATAATATACATTGACTATTGCTTTGTAGTAATACTTTTGCACTTTTGTAATCTATATCATTTTCTGGTTTAACTCCTCTATATTTTTTAAATAATTTATATATTTTCATTTTTAGTTCTCTCCTCATTTTTAATATTCCCTTAATTTGAATAAAAGTGGCTTTGCCACATTAAGTGTTAAATTGTTCGCTCTCAGGAAGTAATATATTTTATTTTTTCTATTTCGCCCACCATGACAAATGAGTATTCAACTGCCAAAGGTGGGCTACCTAAGACTTCATTACAAAAATTAAATATATTACTTCCTTCACACTACTCTACAATTTAAAATAGTGTACTTTTCTATAATACAAGAAGGTGATTTTGCCACACAGTTTGGCACAAGACCACTCCTCAATTTAACTTAAAGTAGAGTAATTTCCTATAATACACAAAAATGGACATATCTAATATATTATATTAAATATGTCCATTTTTGTGTATTATATACTTATTTCTTTTTAGGTTGGCTATCTATTTTTGTTTGTTTATTTTCTAATTCATTAAATATTGCAAATGTTATTACTAAATATATTGCAATAGCCATTGGAATGCTTAAGTTATTTATTGGTAACCTTGTAATTGCCAATATGCTTACATATAAAGCTTCTGCAATTATGTTCATTCCTATTATTTTTGCTAATACTTCGAAAATGTTTATTTTTCTAAATCTTACTCCTGCATATACAATTATAATCATTAGTGATATTGCTATTGGAAAAATGTATGGTCTTACTATGTCACTAATTCTTAAACTTCCATTTCTAGTTATAATTATATCTTTTATTTCGTTTGATATTCCATATGTTTCATTTATTTTTGTGTTTATTTGTTCTATTTGTTCATCTGTTATATCTCTTACTATTATAGAAACTATTTCTTCATATAGTTCTACTTTTTGTATTTGTATTTCTTTATTCCCTATTACTTCTTTTACTATTTGTTTTATATTATTTTTGTCAAATTCTTTTCCAATGTTTATTTCTATTTGCTTATTTGGTGAATATTTAAGACCTACATTTAAGCCTTTAAAACCTGTTATAATTGCTCCTATAAGTATAATGCATGCAATAATTATATATATTATTTTTTTATTTTTCATCTTCTATTTTTCCCTCCTTAGTTTTTATTTGTTTCCTAATAATGCTCTTGTAATGCTCAAATTATATATTAAGCTTATCACTACACCCCAGAACATTATCATTCCAAAACTAAATATAGGTAACCAGCCATTAAATGTAAATACTACTGCAATTACGAATACTGGTACTAATGTTAGTATAAATTTTAAAATTTCTTTTTTAAATGTTTCTTTTTCAGTATTTAATATTTTTAATGTTAATACATAATTTAGTATTGTAGATAATACTACTGCTATTATTCCATTTACTGTTATAATTACATTTGTATATTTTAAAACTAATGTTAGTATTGCAATATAACCTATTAATGATATTGCTGCTAAAATTCCTCTTTCTTTATATTTTATAATTGTATATATCATTAAAATAGTCATTGCTACTATACTTAATGATGCAAATATTGCTATGTTTTGGTTTGTTATTTCTGATGCTATATATTGATTTTGATTAATTTGGTAAACTACTGGCATTTTTCCATTATTTAATAATGCTGCTAAGTTATTTGCTCTTGTTAGACTTTCTTGTAGTTCATCTCTTGTTGCACTTGCTGAACTTGTACCTACTGATAATTGTAATATACCACTTGAATTTTCTTCATCGAAGTATGTTGTTAATATTGCTGAATCATCTATATTTAATGATATTTGCTTTTTAATTGTTTCCTCTTCACCTGTTTCTTCATTTTTTTGTTTTACTTCTCTGTAAGTATTAGTTATATTTTTAAATTTCTCTGCGCCTTCTTTATTAAATTCTATATTTACAAATATTGTTGTTGCTCCTGTTTGTGTTTGTCCATATCCTGCTCTTGCTGATTTTAAATCAGCATTTGTCATTAATACTTCTTTTGTATCATTGTCTATAATTTCAAATTTGCCTTGATAAGCAACTTGTGCAACTATCATATCTGTGTTGTCATTTTCTGGTATATTTATTGTAATATTTCCATTAGTTTCATTTAGTCTAATTTCATAATTGTTTACGGCCATTGTTTTTAGCCTTTTTTCTAGTATACTTTTTACAGTTTTATAGTTATTACTTGTTAGTAGTGACTCTTCATTAACTGCTTTTTCTTCCTCTCTGTCTACCTCTGTTGTAGTATCATTACTTGCAATTTCTTTTCCATTTTTATCATATTTTATAGTTTGTTTTGATGTATTTACAGCTAATTCTATTCTCCTTGAGCCTTCTAGGTCCATTCCTAGTAAGTAATTATTAACTTTATTTACCATTCTTCCTTTATCTAAAAAGTACACTCCCATAAAAGATATTATTGATAACAATATAATTATTAATATTATTAAAGATGTTTTTAATGTTTTATTAATTTCAAATTTCATTTTTATTTCCTCCAATTCAAATTTTGCTTTTACATATAATTTTCATTTTTAAGTTATATTAGCTTATATGCTTGCTTTCACTTTTTATCAGTTATAATAATTTTGTTCCATTTATAACTAATTCAAACCAAATATTTAAAAATTTTGCTGCATATTTACTCATCATAGTTCTTTCCATGAATATTTCAAAATAGTCTAAGACAGGGCATATATTTGTGTCTATAGTTAGGTCTAAAGTTACTATTCTATTTTCGCTATCAATTTTAAATTCTGAATTTGTTACAGCATAATTTACTTTGTCGTGTTTATCAAATGTAGACATATTGGTGTTTACTACTCTATCTCTATGAGCATCTGATTTATCTGCAAGTATTAGTGCTGCTGATATATCATTTACTGCGGTTCCTGTTTGTTCATCATGGTTTCCTATTGCCATCATTATTTCTGTTCTGTCTTGAACTGGCATTTTCATATCTTTTAATATTTGATATGCTAATATTGCTCCTGAATGGGCATGGTCGACTCTATTTACACAGTTTCCTATATCATGCATATAACCTGCTATTTTGGCCAACTCCACTCTTTCTTTAGGATATCCTAAAGTTTCTAAAATTTTACCCGCTCTACTTGAAACAATAGATACATGTCTTACTGAATGTTCTGTATAACCTATTGCTTTCATTTGCTTTTGAGCGCTAAGTATAAGTTCTTGTACCTCTTCGTTTTTCTTAATATCTTCTAACGTTATCATATGTTCCTCCATTACTATTTAATAATGATATATTAAAACAAAAAAAAATTCAACCTTTTTTTATAAATTGGTTGAATTTTTATATATAAAAAATTTAAGTTATTATTTTAAGTTTACTCCTATTATGCCTCCTATCATTCCCATTATAATACTAACTAACATCATAATAATACTGTATAAGTTAATTCTAAAACCTGTTCCTGTTATGCTTGATATTAAATATATGGCTATAATGTATATTAAACCAACTAAGAAGCCATTAATTAATCCATTTTTATTTATTTTTAGTGTACTTACACTACTTCCTACCAAAATACTAATACCTGTAATTACTATAATGACAGGATTTATAGTGTTTTCTTTAATCTGTGTATATGTTAAAAGTATTGCAAATATTAGTAATAGTATTAATGTTAATATTATAGCTGTAATACTCCCTTTTACTATTCTTATCATATTTTTAGAAAATTCGCTTTCTTTAATATTTTCCAATTTGAACTCTCCTTTACTTTTTATATAATAATATTATTCTATTTTTTTATATTTAGAACTATATTTTTTATATAACATTTGCATATTTAATATCATTGTTTGCCTTCGTTAGCGTTTCGCTTGTGTAAGGTACGAATTGCTTTTACGTAAATTTATCTTTATTATTTTCAAATTTTTTTCTTTTAAATTACAAACTTTTCTTCATAGAATTGTATTGTTTTTGTACATAGTTAAATAGAAATTAGGATATAATTTCTATTTAACTATAGTTTTCTTTAGCATTATTAAAGACACAATTTTATTACATATGTAACGAATTGTGTCTTCTTTACTTTTTAATTTTTTAAATTCCAAATCATGTTTTACTACTTTCTAAACTCTGTTTTGTTATTCTTTATGCTGTTTCTGTATTTTTCTTGTTTGTTGTTTTTCTTTCTTGTTTTAGTTTTACTTCTTTTATTTCTTTATTTGTATTTATTATTATTTTTGGATTTTCCTTATTTAATACAGTCTCTTTTGTTATTATGCACTTTTCTATTAGTGGATTTGATGGAATTTCAAACATTATGTCTCTCATTATTTCTTCTATTATAGAACGAAGTCCTCTTGCTCCTGTTTTTCTTTCTATTGCTTTGTCTACTATTGCTTCTAATGCTTCTTTTTCAAATTCTAGTTCAACATTATCTAGTTTAAATAGTTTTTTATATTGTTTTACTATTGCATTTTTTGGTTTTGTTACTATATCTATTAGTGTTTCTCTATCTAGTTCTCTTAATGTTGCTACTATTGGAAGTCTTCCTACAAATTCTGGTATTAGTCCAAATTTTAGTAAATCTTGTGGTAATAGTTGTTCATATATTTTATATTTGTCTATTTCTTTTGGGCTTTGTATATTTACTCCAAAACCTATTGCTTTTTTACCTGTACGTTCATTTATTATTTTATCTAAACCTTCAAATGCTCCTCCACATATGAATAATATATTTTCTGTGTTTATTTGTAATAGTTCTTGATGTGGATGTTTTCTTCCTCCTTGTGGTGGTACTGAAGCTGTTGTTCCTTCTACTATTTTAAGTAATGCTTGTTGTACTCCTTCACCACTTACATCTCTTGTTATTGATGGGTTTTCAGATTTCCTTGTTATTTTATCTATTTCGTCTATATATATTATTCCTTTTTCTGCTTTTTCTATATCATAGTCTGCACTTTGAATTAGTTTTAGTAATATGTTTTCTACATCTTCTCCTACATAACCTGCTTCTGTTAGTGTTGTTGCATCTGCTATTGCAAATGGAACTTTTAAAATTCTAGCAAGTGTTTGTGCAAGCATTGTTTTACCACAGCCTGTTGGTCCTAATAGTAGTACATTACTTTTTTGTATTTCTACATCATCTTCATTTTGTTGTGAATGATTTATTCTTTTATAATGATTATATACTGCTACTGCTAATGTCTTTTTTGCATCATCTTGCCCTATTACGTAGCTATCTAGTATTTCTTTTATTTCTGCTGGACTAGGTAGTTTTTGCTTTTCATCATTTAATGTATATGTTATTTCTGCATCATCATATACTTCTCCTTCTATTATATTGCTACATACTTTTATACATTCATTACATATGAATACACCTGGTCCTGCTACTATTTTTTCTACTCCACTTTGTGATTTCCCACAAAATGAGCATCTTACATTTTTATCGTTTTTTGCCATTAAAACTTTCTCCCTTTTTTGTTTTTCTAATGTCTTTTACTTTGTAGAGGTAGTCACCTTTGGTGCCCAACTCTTTTTCTTCGAAATTACCCTATACTTTTTTTATTTAGGCAATTTCGCTAAAGCACTGGTTGCCAATGGTAGCGACCCTACGACATTAATTCTAAATTTTATGTGTCTAATTTCTTTTTTCTAATATTCCATCTATTAGACCATACTTTAATGCTTCTTCTGCTGTCATGTAGTTGTCTCTTTCTGTGTCTTTTTCTATTACTTCTAGTGATTGCCCTGTTCTGTCACTTAATAATTTGTTTAATTTATCTCTTGTTTTTACCATATGATCTGCGTGTATTTTTATTTCTGTTGTTTGACCTGATATTCCATTTCCTCCTATTAATGGTTGGTGTATTAGTATCTCTGAGTTTGGTGTTGCAAATCTTCTTCCTTTTTCACCTGATGTTAGTAGTACTGCTCCCATACTTGCTGCCATTCCTACACAGTATGTTGCTACTGGGCATTTTATATAATTCATGGTGTCTACTATTGCCATACCATCTGTAATAGAACCTCCTGGGCTATTTATATAAAGGAATATTTCTTTATCTGGATCTTCTGATTCTAAGAATAGTAATTGTGCTATTACTAATCCTGCTGATGTTGGGTTTACATCTTCCCCTAAAAATATTATTCTATCTTTTAATAATCTTGAGAAAATATCATATGATCTTTCTCCTTTTGCTGTTTGTTCAATAACATATGGTACTAAACTATTTTTTTCTAACATAATTTTTTCCTCCTCCACACAAAATGTGTATTATTAATTTTTTCATTATTCATTCTTCACTATTCATTTTTTGTTGTAGGTATCACTGCTATCATTGACCTCCTCTCCTTCTACGAAATTCCTCTGTTTTTATATTTTATTTAAGCAATTTCGTTGGAACATAGGTCCCCCCTTGAATAGTGACCCCTACAATAAAATAAACAATTTATAAAATATAGAAAAAGTTAGTGGCAAACCTATTTTCTATACAAAATATTTCTACCCCTAACTTTCCCCCTTTTTATTTAATTTTTGCATTATCTACTATGAATTTTATGGCATTTTCTGATTTTATTGTTTCTGTTATGTATGTTACTAATCCTTCATTTTTCTTTAAATCTTCTACTTTGTTTCCATATGTGTTTGCCATTTCTTCTAGTTTTGCATTTACTTCTTCTTCTGTTGCTTCAATTTTTTCTTTCTTTATTATTGCTTCTAATACTAATCTTACTTTTACTTGTCTTGTTGCTTGTTCTTCTAATTCTTTTCTCATATCTGCTTCTGTTTTATTCATCATTTGAAGATATTGCGCTAGGTTTAAGCCTTGGTACATTAATCTTTGTTCTATTTCTTTTATCATGTTGTCTGTTTCTGTTTCTACCATTCCTGATGGTATTTCTACTTTTACATCATCGCAAACTGTTTTTATTGCTTCTTCTTCAGTTTCATATTTTGCTTTTGATGTATTTTCTTCTTCTAGTTTTTCTTTGATGCTTGCTTTTAATTCTTCTAAAGTGTCGAATTCACTTACATCTTTTGCAAATTCGTCATCTAATTTAGGCATTTCTTTTTTCTTTATTTCATGTAGTTTTACTTTAAATGTAGCTTCTTTTCCTGCTAGTTCTTTAGAGAAGTATTCTTCTGGGAATGTTACATTTATGTCTTTTTCTTCTTCTATGTTCATTCCTATTATTTGGTCTTCAAAACCTGGTATAAATGTGTTACTTCCTATTACTAGTTCATGTCCTTCTGCTTTTCCTCCTTCGAAAGCTACACCATCAACAAATCCTTCAAAGTCAATTACTGTTGTATCTCCACTCTCTACACTTCTGTCTTCTACATTTACAAGTCTTGCATTGTGTTCTTGCATATGTCCTAATTCGTGATTGATGTTTTCATCTTCTACAGTATACTCTATTTTTTTAAGTTCTATACCTTTATATTTTCCAAGTTCTACCTCTGGTTTTGTTTGAACTGTTGCTGTAAATATTAAGTCTTTTCCTTTTTCCATTTGTGTAATATCAATGTTTGGTCTACTTACTGCTATAATTCCTGCTTCTTTTAATTCTTTTTCATATATTTCTGGTACTACTTCGTTAAAAGCATCTTCATAAAATATTTCTACCCCATATTGTTTTTCAACCATTTTGTATGGAGCCTTTCCCTTTCTGAAACCTGGTATATTAAAATATTTTGCACTTTTTGCATATACTTTTTGTATTGCTTCTTCAAATTTTGCAGCCTCTATTTCAAAGCTTAACTTTACTTCATTTACATTTTCTGTTTTTTCTACTTTTATACTCATTTTTTATCTTCCTTTCACGTTTTTTAATAAGCTTGTTTATTATATCATATTTTTTACAAATTTCAAGTACTAAACATAAAAAAGAGCAAGAATTTTCTTGCTCTTTTTATGTCATTCATCTTTTGGTTCATAATTGCTATAAAAGGCATAGCAGTTTTCATACTTTACTGGTTCCCCAACTATTTTACCATTCTCATTTGCAACTTCTACTAAAATTTTGCCTTCACTTTCTTTTGCATAATATCTAGCTTTGCATTTTGAGTCCTTTTCTAACCATTCTTTTGCTAGCGGTGCATAATTTTCATTTGGAGAAGCTATAACTTCTATTTTTTTATCTTCTTCAAAATTAAATTCTTCTCTAATCCTTGATGCCAATTCTTCTTTAACTACATAATACTTTTTAAAATATACTTGATTAATTATATCAAAATATACTTCTTCAGTATCTTCATTAAATTTAATAAATATTTCTACATAATCATCATTGAGCATAATTGCATAAAATCTCGCCTTTCTTGGCAATATGTCTGTAATTAAACTTTTATAATAGTTTGATGCAATTGGTATTATTTCTGTTTCAGTTTCGGATTTCAAATACTTACTAACATACTCTTTACTAATTTTATGCTCCTCTTCTGATATATATATTTGGTATAAAGATATTTTTAAAAACCAATTTACAAACGCAATCATTAGTATAATACTTATAATTCCTAATACAACACTTGATGGCATTGCAGGTATACATACCATTGCCCATATAACACATATAATTACATCCATAATAACTATTGTTCTTCTAGTCTTATTTTTTGCAACTTTTTCAATTTTTAATTTTTCATCCCGCTCTTTTTTCATTTTGTTTTTCTCCTTTCAATTGTTTTTAATTATTAAATTAAAAACATTAATAAAGTTTAATAATCTGTATTTTAACATAATATTTTTCTGTTTTCAAGCATTATTTTAAATTTACTACTTTATCAAACATTTCTATATTAATTTTATTACATAATTCTATATTTCTTTCTATTTTGTACATATCTATTTTCTTACTTATATATGTCGCTGTTTGGTATTTGGCTTCATTTATTTTCTTTTTAAGAATTCCTATAATGGGATACTGCTTTACTGTTAATTTTCTAATATCTTCTTTTAGTAAAGTATTTGGTACATAATATATATCTGAATCTCTTATTAAACCAACGCACATATGTATGTCTCCCACTAATATATCTGTTATTAGTTCTTTTTTAGAATTATCATACATTCCTATCATTTTACATTTTTTATCTATATTAACTAAACTACATATAATATCTAATTTTAACTTTGTTGTTCCATCTTCTTTTATAACAATATCTTTATAACTTAATTTATTATTCAAGCAAGCATTATAAAATTGATTTGCTTTATTATATTTGCCACTACTTTCTAGCCTTCTCACTCCTGTTAAATGCATAAAGTTTCTTGCTAAAAATAATATTTCTATGTATTCTATTTTATTATTTTTGTTATATATAATTAATAAGTTTGTATTTTGTAAATTTTCTTTATACATTTTTGCGCTTTCCTTTAATTTTTTGACTATTTCTTTTTGATTCAATTGTCTGTTCCTTTCTAAAATTTATTGAATAAACTATTTTTGACATTTTAAGAATATAAAAATGGAGCCTATAATCTTAAATTATAAGCCCCATATTTAATTACTGATTTTAATGTTGTCCGCCAACGGTAAGCACATTCGTCTTACAAGTGTTTCGGTTTTTAATGTTGTCCGCCAACGGTAAGCACATTCGTCTTACAAGTGTTTCGGATTATTTTTAAGATGTCAGTACATCTTGGATAGAATAATTCTCTATCTCTTTTTAGTATATTCATTATAGCGTTTTTTATTTGCCTTGTCAAGTATTTTTTAAATTTATGTAAAGTTTTTAATCATTCTTGTTTTTATACATTCTAAACATATCTCTTAAATTTATTTTGCTTCCGTAATTTAATATTGCTGAAGAGTATATTTTTATTGATATTTTTGCTACTAGTAGTATTGTTATTACTAATATTGCTAATGATATTAGTATTTCAGCTGTTGTTGCTAGCCCCATCATTACCCTAAATGGCATGCAGAATGGTGATGATATTGGTATTAGTGCTGCTATTTTGTTTAGACTACTTGCTGGGTTCATCATTGTGAAGTATGATAGGTAGAAACCTATTACTGCAAGTATTGCTACTGGTCCATTGGCTGATTGTACGTCTTCTGGCTTTGCTACTGTTGAACCTGTTAATGCATATAGTAATGCAAATAGTGAGTAACCTAATATATAATATATTATTGTTATAATAGCTACTTCTGCAGTTAAATTGATTGAGTTTAATATCATGTCTATTATTTCGTTATCTAAAAATAGCTTTGCACTAACTAGCGCAACTGCAACTGTTGTCATTGTTTGAAGTATTCCTGCTAAGCCTATACCTATTGTCTTTCCTATTACTATTGTTTTTGGTGATGTTGATGTTACTAGTGTTTCTATTATTTTTGATGTTTTTTCTGTCGTTATTGAACTTGATACTTGATATGCAAAGAAGTATATAGCATAAAATAGTACTAGTGAAAGTAACATCATTGGTAGAATGCTTTCCCCTGTTTTGTTTTCTTCGGTTTGTATAAGTTCTATATTAAATGGCATATTTATTTTTTCTATTTGCTCTGTACTTGCTCCTATTTTTGATATTTGTAAGTTTTGGTATGTTCCTTTAAGAAGCATAACTAAGTCTTGTGGCACTGTTGTTCCTAATGATTGTGATTGTATTATATATTCTATATTTATTTTTCCTTCTTTAGCTTCAATATATATTGCTTCATTTATTTGCCCATTTTTTATTTTATCTTTTAGTTCTTCTATGCTTATTTGTTCTTTTGAAACTTCTATTTGATATCCATGTTCCTGATTTGATAATATCTCTAAGCTTCCTTCATATATATTTTGATTATCTACTATTGTAATTTTATTTTTCCCAAAGTTTTCGTCACCACTTGATATGTTTTTTATAATTCCTGGTATATTAAAACCTAATACTATAATAAGTAAAATAATTATATTTGATATTATAAATGATTTTCTTTTTACTAAATCTTTAAATGTAAAACTTGCTACTAAAAATAAATCTTTCATTTATTTTTCACCTACCTTTTCTATGAATATGTCATGTAAACTTGGTTTCTTAATTTCAAATTTTTCTACTTTTATGTTGTTTTTAGCTAGTTCATTAAATAATTTATATCCTTGTTCTTCTTCTTTTATATCTATTTCATATTCATTGTCTTTTTCTAAGTGTATATTTAAATTTTGTTCTTTTATATATTGTTTTATATCTTGTTTAGTAGATATATATAATTTGTTTGCTTTATAACTTTCTTTTATTTGTTTTAAGTTTCCTTGTAATACAGTTTTCCCTTTATTTAATATTAGTATATCTGTGCAGAATTCTTCTACTACGCTCATTTGGTGTGCTGACATTATTATGTATTTTCCTTTTTTTATTAGTTCTAATATTACATTTCTAATTATTTCTGTATTTACTGGGTCTAAACCTGAAAATGGTTCATCTAATACTATAAGTTCTGGGTCATGTACTACTGCTGTTATAAATTGTATTTTTTGTTGGTTCCCTTTAGATAGTTTCTCTGCTGTCATATTTATGTATTCTTCTACTTCTAACCTTTTCATCCAGTATCTTATTGCTTCATCTGCTTTTTCTTCTTTCATTCCTTTTAATTTTGCAAAGTACATAAGTTGTGTATATACATTTACTTTTGGATACACTCCTCTTTCTTCTGGTAAATATCCAAAGTTTACATGTTTTCTTTTTACTTCTTTACCCTTCCAATTAATTTCACCTGAATCTTTTTTTAATATTCCTAAAAGCATACGAATTGTAGTAGTTTTACCTGCACCATTTGTGCCAAGTAAACCATATACACCTGGTTTATTAATTTCTAGGTTAATGTTATCAACTACTTTTTTGTCGCCATAGCTTTTATTTACATTTTTTATTGTTAATCCCATTTTATTTCTTCCTTCCTTTTAAATTTATTTTATTATATCAATGTGAAGTGTATTTATCAATATTTTTTATGTCTTTTATGTTTATTTTTTTATACTATAATTACAACTATTTT
>CATNCV010000046.1 GCA_950096965.1 uncultured Clostridiaceae bacterium
ATTCATCTATAGGTTATAAAATACCATATGAACTAGAAAATCAAAAAATATGTTAGTATAACAAGACACTAACAAAAATATAAAAAAATTCTCAAAAAAAGTGTCCAAAAACTTGACATAGATCCAACTATTTCTTTAAGTTTCTTATAATCGAATTTACTATTTGATGTTGGTAATGCGTATATTTTCAAAAAATTATCATTTGGTAATTCTAAATATTTTAAATGTTTCATTTCAAAAGTTTCTTTAAATCCCGTTTCATTGCTACTTCTATCTAACATATTTCCCCCATATAAAGAAAAATGCCCTATTAAGTTATAGGTCATTTTTCTTTTGTAATCTTTTACTGTATTGTATCACATTTTGTCTAACTTTGTCTATGGGTGTATTTTGTCGTTTAATGTCGAATATTATAACATAAATATAAAAATGTATTCGTGCGCCAACAAATAAAAATCTCTATTCGTATTTTGACTCCAATAACCTGTTCTTTTGCAATTATGCTGTTCTTTTATAATTATTTCTTTTAAAGTAAATCCTGATTCGATAAAAATATTCATGATATAAAAACCTAATGGAATAACAGTTTTATTTTTCCTTATGTCTCCTATTAAAACTGCACAATACTTATTTTTCTTTAAGATTCTAAAACACTCTTTTGAAAATAACTTCATTTGATTTAAAAATTCATTTAACTCTAATCTTGATATATCTTCTTTGATATCCTTACTATATTTGATAATATTAGCATACGGTGGATGTGCGAATATAAAATCTATACAATTATCTGGTACCATTCCATTCAAATTTGTGGAATCCGCTCTTATTAGTTTTGGTTCATATAAATTATTACTTTTAAAGCTTATTCGTTCTTTTGCTATTTTAAGAGCATTTACATTTACATCTATTCCGTACTCCTTTTCTGTTAAGTAATTTTGTTTCTATCATTGTAGTTCCGCTTCCACAAAAAGTATCTAATACTATATCTCCTTCTTTTGTATATTTTAAAATTAAATTTCTAGGAACTTGTGGTGGGCAATTTCCTCTATAATCTCCTTTATGTGTTGCCCAATTTCCTCTTTCTTTAAAAGACCATATAGTTGTTTCTTCTAACTTAAAATGTTCTGGTTTATATTTCAAATTCATTCCTCCTTTTAAAATGCATAAAGGGACAACTAATAAAAGTTGCCCCCACAATCTTTTCCCATATATTTTATTCTTATCTTCCTCTAAAAGTAGATGTACTTACAATTGAAAAAATATCCATATTATCTTTTAATAATTCATCTAATATCTGTTTAAACATATATGCATCTGCTCTGTTGGTTTTTTCTTGAATCATAAGTAGTAATAATAAAATCAAAACAAAATCAATTGGATACTCTCCGCCCCTCGAGAGTTAGTTTTGATATTTCCTTATCTACTTTACTTTTATATGTTAGTAATGTATCTTTTAACATTATATAGTCATTACTTTATAGTCCTACAATTTCATCCCATGTTTTTTGCATACATTTTATAAAAGTAATAACATCATTATGGTTCTTTTGCTCTTTTAAGAGCATATCTATTACCCAATGTATATGTTTTGGTGTTCTTGCTCTTCCACACTTTTTTTCTGATGGTTTTGTTAAGCTTGTTGTCCAAACATCCTTCATTTGTTTTCCATTATTCATTTCTTTCATTAATTCATAATTAAATTTATATTTACACTTTTTTATATTTTTTCTTGCCCATAGTATTGTTTCTGTTGAATGTGTAAATGTTTTACAAGCTAGATTTGGTGGTGGATTTGTTTTCTGCCAGGTTATATTATTAATTATCTTAAATCCTTCTTCTTCAAGAGCCATACCTATCGAATAAATGTTATGCAATGTTCCACTTATCCATATAGTTCCATTGTCTTTTAATATTCTGTAGCACTTCTTTATCCACTTTTTATTAAATTTATGTTTATATTTTAATGAATCAGACTCATCCCATTTTCCTTTATTTACTGTTACCATCCTTCCACCGACTACATGTTATACCATCGTTTGATAAAAAGTATGGTGGATCTGCAAATATTACATCTACTGTTTTATCTTCAAATTTTTTTAATATTCTAAATGTGTCGCCTTTTATTAATTTGAAATGTTCTTCATCATAATAGTATTTCCCTATATACATTACCCCACTCCATTATGCATCATAGTTTGTTATTAATATCTCTGATATTTTACCTCTTCCATTTGAATTTGCATTTATCATTCTACTTGCCTGTATTTCATTTATATTGAATCCTTGATATATATTATCAAAGAAATTATCTTCTACATTTATATTTTTAGGGTTTGAATTACTTAGCATTAATTTTGCATTTTGCCCATTTAATTTTCTATAGAATATTGCTAATTCTCTTTGATTGTCATCATTAAAATCTTCTTTGGTATATGATGTAAATCCTGATGTTACATTTAATGGTCTATATGGTGGATCAAAGTATATAAATGTGTTCTCTGTTACATATTCCATACTTCTACTATAATCTCCATATTGAAATTGAACATTTTGTATTAATTGTGACAGTTGTCTTAAGTTTTGTTCATCACATATTGTTGGATTTTTATAGCTCCCAACTGGTACATTAAATTTTCCATTTTTATTTACTCTATATAGCCCATTGAAGCATGTCCTATTTAAGTATATGAATTGTGCTGCTCTTTGAACATTTTGCTCATTTTCTTCTAATTCATAGTTATTATATTCATCTCTTATATTATAAAAGTAATTTTTTCTTTCTTCTTGTCCTAATTGTAAATATTCTGTTTCCATTTGTTTTAAATTGGTTATTAATTCTTCTATATTATTTTTTATAACATTGTATGAATTTATTAAATCTATGTTTATATCAAATGCAAATACTTCTTGAATATCATATTTTTGTAATATATCTATTAAAACAGCTCCTCCACCTACAAATGGTTCAATATATCTTTCTATTATTCCATTTTTTAATTCATATGGGTAGAAATTGTTTAGCTGTGGTATTAAACTTCCTTTTCCTCCAGCCCATTTTACAAATGGTCTTATTTTCTCTGACATTTTCGTACCTCTTTATTGTATTTTTTGTAATCTTATCACATTTTTATAAAATTATCTATATTTTCAACAAATTAAAAACATTTTTTCCATTTTATCTTGTATTCATTTCATATTTAAGTTTAAATACAAAACCGATTGGAGGTGATGAAATGTGAAAGCTAAGACTATACTTTCTTTATATAATGGAGAATATACCTTTATAGAGAGACCAGTTACAAAAGATAGTAGATATACAGATAATTTATCCAAATGTATTTCTATTGAAGATAAGCTTGAAAAATTAGTTGATAAAGAGACTTTTGACCTAATCACTAAAGCATTAGAATATCAAAATGAAATGTCTTCCGTTGAAATGGAAGAAGCTTTTGTAGAAGGCTTCTCTTTGGCTGTATCTTTACTGCTGGAATCACTTTCAAAGAAATAAGTTACCCCCTCCCCTATGTATTTCCCGAAATAATTTCTTTGACTCCCCTCGCCGTTCCCCCTTCTTTATTTTCTAGAGATTAGAGGTGGGGAGTGGTCTTTATATTTTCGTTATACATTTCTTATTTATATTTCAATGCTTTTATTGGTTCTATCCCGATTATCACAGTAAAAAATAGTAACTACTTATTTAGCAATTACTATCTAATCTATAACTAATTATTATTCTACTAATTTTCTAAATTCTACTGGGGAATATCCTCCTAAAACATATTGTGGACTGTTGTTATACCATTCCATAAACAATTCCATAAATTCCTTTATACCTTCTTCACTTTCAAATCTGCATTTTTCAGTTAATTCGCTTAGTATATTCTCTCCTAATTCACTCTTTTTAATGATTCTCTGAAATGGATATTCCCAAATATTTTCATTTTTTGATTTTATATATTCGTATAATTTTTTTGTTGACTTATCCCATAAATATTCTTCTCTTTCTAATATTTCTTGTTCTTTGAAATTCTTATATCTAAGTCCTCTTGCTTTTTGCTCATCAACAATATATCCAACATCTTCCTTTTTCTCATGTAAATATGTTACAAATTGCTGCACTTGGTTTGTATTAGTCCATCTAACATTATAATAATTAACATCTAAATTTAAATTAAGTCTTTTAAAATAAATATCCTCTAATTCTTTTGATGATATAATTTCATTCATATACTTGCAGATTTGTGTCCTTAAAAATTCAAATTCTACTATCCCATAAGAATATAGCATTCCTTTTGTCAAACTTTCTATTCTACCATATCTTTTTGCTAGTTCCTTGTTTTCTTTTGAAAACAGTTTATCTAATTTTTCTATTACTCCTGGATTTAATGAATAGTTATATTCCATATGTTTAGCTCTCATTACTATTATCATTGCTTCTTCTAAATATCTCACATCTTGATGTTCTGAGTCATAAAAAAACTTTTTAATATCATCACTTGTTTTTATATATTCAATCAAATCTTCAAGTGCTAAATATGTCTTATATGGTAGTAGTTTTATTATTTCCTTTGCACTTGCACTCTCATATACTTCTGGCATCATTTTTAATATATTTTCTTTTGTTGTACTTTCTTTAATTCTTTTTTTAATACAGTATTTACTACAAATAGCATTGTATCTTTTGATACATTTATTCTTCCTTCATACTCTCCCATTATTAGCTCCTATTTTACTTCATTATTTTATTTATTTCTTCAGTTATCTCTGCATTATATACATATTTTCCATCTATTTTTTCATATACTTCTCCAACTTTTGCATCTTTGGGTAAATCTATATCGGTTATAGAATATGGACCACCATCTCCATGTTCCGATAAACAAACAGATTTATCATCCATTACCCAAGCAAAGTCGCTTCCTTTCCAACTTTTATTGTCTAAAAAAACCTTCCTTGTTTCATATAAATTATATTCTTCCATTACATCATTTTCTTCATTTGAATTAGGTTCATTTGATATATTCTTTTTTTGATTCATATTTCTACCTTCATTCATAATATTTTTTAGTGCATTTTTTAATTCTTCTATAAATGTGTTTATGAAATCATTATTTTTATTGTTACTAATCTCCTTATTATTGAATAGATTTAAGTCCACAATTTCTCCTCCTATTCTGCTAATTTACTTTCTCCTGTTGCATAATCAATAATAATTCCATCTTGTACATTATATACATACACATTAAAATGTAAAACGCCATTGTCTTCAATAGAATATGCCTCTATATTCACTCCTTTTGCTAATTTGTTGTTACCCTCAAAATATGGAGTTACTCTATATAAAACATGATTCTTCTGGTTTTGTTTTAAATAATTATAAACTCTATCTTCAAATTGTTTCATTCCCTTTACATTAAAATCTCTTGTACCTGTTATCAAATTTCTTTTATCCACATCTGTTCCACCAATGCTCCAACCAATTAAATGACATCTATGATATAGATATTTCCCTGGAACTATATTTATATCATATTGTTTTTGTACAAACCCAGATGGAGTGATTGATGAATAATTATCTTTTTCATCATCTTCATTTGCTTTTTCCCAACTAGTTTTTATCATAGCCATTCCGTATTCTTCCATTTTCTAAATTTGAATAGTATTCATCTATTTGTATATCATTCTCAGAAAATTTAGGTTCGTTATTATTTATCAAGACATATATATCTCCACTATATTCTGGAATGTTAGATATTTCATAGGAAATTTGATTATTAGTTACTACATTTTCTAGTCTATTTTCTTGTTCAGTTTTAATATATAAACCTGCAAAAATTATTATAGCAAATAATATAAGTATTCCAATTTTCTCTAACTTATTTCTTTTCATTTATTTCACCCATATATTTAATATCATAACAGTGGAATTTTTTCAAGATTTGCAAAACTAATAAGCATAGAATTCTAACAAAATAGAAATGATTTTTATTTGAATATTCATGATTTTAAAAATTATTAATTGAATTATACAACTTATAATTTTATATCATGTTTTATGTATAATATCAATAGATTTTGTTAAAATTCACGAAAATCCAATTATTTTATATTATTCTTTGTTTTACTTTAATCTCGTTAAAATCTGCCTAGTTATGCCAAGTCTCGCCCCAACTGTGACCAAAGTGTGACAATTTCACCTAAAAACGCATCAAAAAAGCACTTGCTTAAATTCGGCAAATGCTTCTAAATTCTTTGGTTGCGGGGAAAAGACTACTTGTTTATATATAGACATTTATTGCACTTTTGTTTAGCTTTGTGTTTAAGTAGAAAAAATTAAAATAAATTAACAATAGTGATTTTCACTGGAAATACAGCATTTAGACTATATAAAAATGTCAAAATTCTATTTTGATATTTTTATGTAGTTTCGTGGAAGAGTTTGAGAAACCGAGAAAGGTTGCTCAAACAGTTTAGCAAAAGCTAAACTGCTATATAACAATATATCAATATTGTTATAACACGGTTAAAATATTCAAATAAAATAATGTAAATTATTTTGTGGTATTGTTTAAATTTATTTAATCAATATGAATATTTAATCGTGTATAAAAGGATTATTAAGGAAAACTTTAGTTGTCCTTAATCACACGAACTTCTTTTGAAGTTCTAGTGTGTTAGAACTTCAAGAAAGTTATATATAGAAAAATCAAAGGAGGTATTTATTTTGCTTGAGCCTACGAAGGCTATCTTATAAGAAAAGGAATAGAAAAAATGAGTTATGCAATAATTAGAAATGCTAACTATAAAAAAGATAATCTTGCGGGATTATACAAACACAACGAAAGAAAAAATACAAACTATTCTAATAAAGATATTAACAAAAATAATTCTATAAAAAACTATTCAATTAAACAATGCAATACTACCTATTCAAAGGCTATTAACGAACTAATTAAAACTAATGATTTAAAATGTAGAATAACAAGTTATACTAATTTAGTTTGTGAATTTATTATTACATCAAGCAAAGAATTTTTTAAAAAAATTGGAGAAGAAGAATCAAAAAGATATTTTCAAACTGCGTATAATTTTGTTGCAAATTATAAAAATCTAGGAGAACAATACATTTTATCTGCAAAAGTTCATTTAGATGAAAGTACACCTCATCTACATTTAGTATTTGCTCCAGTTATTCAAACTAAAGATAAAAACGGAAATCAAGTCAAAAAAATTGCTTGTAGTGAATATTGGAAGGGCAAAGACAGTTATAAAAAACTACAAGATAATTTCTATAAGTATATTACTGAAAATGGCTTTGATTTGGAACGTGGCAAAAAACGAGAAGTTGAGCATTTAAGTACAGAAAAGTTAAAGCAAGTTACTAATTACGAAAATATAAAATATGAATTAGCACAAGAAGAAATACAACCATTAGAAATAAAAAATACAACTTTAGTTTTAGCACAGAATAAAGAATTAGTTAAATATGTAAATAGACTAAAATTGCATTTAAGTAAGTCTTATAATGCAATAGAAACAGTGAATAAATTACAAAAGCAAAATGCTGATTTGCAATATGAAAATCAAGAATTAAAAAGAGAAAATCATAAATTAAAAAATTACATAAATAAAACTTTTGAAATTGTAAAACACCTTTTTAATTTTCCTTTAGATACTTTTAAGAGATTAGTTGATAATTTTGTTAAAAATATTGAAAAATAACTTTGTTTTTATTGAAATTCGAGCAATTATACTATATAATGCTTTTCATAGGAAGCGAACTAAAAGCAGATGTGTGTTGCCACTTTACTTCATAGCCTTTTGCTATGAGAAAGTGAGGTGGTGTTTATGGTAGAATTCTTACTATTCTTAATCATAGGATTTATGATTTCAGCAACTATAAACGTAGCCTTATTGACAGTTATATACATAATTTGGACTAATAAGGAATAAATAAAAACACTACATTTTGCTTTGGAACGGCAATGTAGTGTTTGTTACAATATATGTGGCAACATACATTTCTGTATGTTTACTTCCTATTTTTATTATACACACTTTTTTTTATATTGTCAAATAAGATTTTTTCAAAAATTTCTCCGTCTATTTGAATTTTAACCTAGTATCTTCTTTAAATTGTTTTCGACTTGGATTTCCTTCAACTCGATAAATCTTTTTATTCTTAATATCATATATTACAGACCAAACTGTATCTGCATTTGTTTTTCTATCATATTGACATATAAAACCATATTTTCCTGATAGAATATCTTTTGTTAATTCAATTGAAAAGTTATGATTATTTTCTTTCAAAGCATTGTATGAACTAATATATCTTTCTTCTGCTCTCCAATTATCTACATTGTAGTTATTATATTCTTTCATACCCTTTGAATTAAATTCATTTGCTGTTGTTACAAAATTTCCATCCTCATTAGGCTTTATTATTTCTATACTTTCTGCATTACACTCTACAATTACAATATTGCCTGTACTGTCTGCAATAGTCAAAGTCTGCTGTGAAGCTATTGGCAAAACTTTTAATATTTCTATTGCTTCATTGGTAGTTTTACACTTTTCAAGCAAATATCTTACTAATATACCTGCATTAAAACCTGCTTTTATTATTTTAGGATATATAAAAGTCAAACCAACCGCTAATCCATACTCATTTATTCCATCTTCTATTTCTACAAAAGCAGTAGTGTTTCCATTGAAAGCATAACTATTTTCCAATTTATATAAACAGTTCATATATAATTTTTCTATACTTACTAAAAAATCACTATTTCTCCCAAAAATTATATTGTTTTCATTTTTTATAGCTAAACAAGTACAATGATTATCAAATTCAAAACAATACATACTTAATAGAAAAGTATATAAATCTTCATAAGAACTTTTTTGTCCATCTGCAATACCTCTAATTTCTTCTAATATTTCTGGATAGTATTTTTCATAAATAGATAAGCATTGTTTTGCAAAGTTTTTTCTTTCTTCTGTAATAACAAAAGTATGTTGATTACTTATAATCTTATTATTTTTATATAATAATTTTCCCCATTTATAACCTGCATTATAATGAGTTCCTTTAAATCTTCCGTGATACATTTTTAATTTTTTCTCCTTTAAAATTTCTTGTAAGTACTTACTAATTTAAGTTTAGAAAATTAAAAAATTATTGTCAATACTCTTGTTTACTATAATAAATTCTTTTTTCAAAAAATATAGATTAGTCATTAAAACTAATCTATAAATTGTAATTTATCTTTCATCTAAAAACTTGGTATTTGTTCTATTTCTTTCTTCTAATTGTCTTTGTTCATTTTCAGATTTTGTTTTAGTATTATCAAATGATTTGCTTTTCAAGTTTCTATTTCTATTAGCAATAAGCTCGTTAATTGCCATAACATATTGTTGTGGATTATTTATGCTAAAATCTCCATGATAATAATTAGGTAACACTTTAATTCTGCTTCCATTTATCTTTTTATGAATTATACTCGCTGATTTTTTCATTATTGCTCTTTCTTTATCTCCTACAACTACTAAAACTTTCGATTTTGTACTTGATAAAGAATCTTTAATTTCATATTTTGAGTTTGCTTCCATAAAAGCAATCATATCTTCCTTACTAATTTTACAAGTATCTCTATAATATTCACTAAATAAATCTTCTCTTATTTTTAAAGACTTAAATTGCATTTGTGAAAACCATTTCTTTGATATTAGCCCATAACTCATAGAAAAAGCTGGTCTAATCATTTTATATGTTGCTTTCATAGGAATTGCTAATGCACTCTCAATAATAGCACAATCACAAATATCATTTTTCCTTGATAAAATTTCTAAAAGAATCTGTCCTCCTAATGATAATCCTCCCATTAAGCGAATATGACCATTATAATTATTAGTTATATAATCTATAATTTCTTGTGCATTATCTTCTATGCTTGTAAAACTTCTATCACTATCTGAATGTCCATCTAATATTGGAATAACAATATGATAACTTTCTTGTAATTTTTCTGCTTCTTCTCTATAATTCCACCAAGAAAGACCACCACCATGTAATAACATTATTGTATCTTTATTATTATCTCCATATTCTTTAAAGTTCATTTATTATTCCCCCATTCCTAGTGATATATTGTAAGTTAATCTTCGATTTTCATAATAATATCGTATGCAACAAAACATTCTTCTTTTGATAGTTTTGTTTCATTAACAAGATATTCTATTGCTTCATCTTTAGTAGAAAAATCTTTTAATATATTCTTTACTTCTTTAAATTTCTCAATAACTTTTTTAATTTCATTATTCATATTCTCATCTCACTTTCACATTGTAATTTTATAGTTACCTATTATTTTTTCATTATTGTATTCAAACTATTTATAAACTCTTTTCTTCTCACAATGGTTGCAATTATAACAAACAAAGAATATATCAAGTTTCCTATAAATGGTTGTGCATTAAATTCTGTTGTCAAAGAAGCACTAATGCAAAAGAATATAATAGCCAATGCTAATACTATCCAGTTTGAATTTTTTATCCTATTTATATACAAATAGCCTAATGGTATATATATAATACCTACTAATAATTTTACAATATAATCTGGAATATTGGGTAAACCAAATATCATATTAAGTCCACTACCATTAAATATTAATGACAACAATACAATAATTCCTCCAAATATATAAAATCCTCCTATAAATGTTATGACTTTTGATTCTTTCATATTTTCTTTCTCCAATCTAAACAAAAAATTACTATTTGTCTTTATAATTATATATTAAATATATCTAAATACAAAGCACTTTGATTATTTAATATCTCCTGTTCATTTTCATTTAATTTTAATTGTTCAAACATTTCATCAGTAAAATCAACATTTTTCTTTGAAAAATAACACTTTCTTAAGCTAGGCTCACATTTTGCATTTGTTCCAAAGTAACCACCAAGCATTAAACCTTCTGTACCATTGCAAATATTTATTTCAACAACTGCAACATCAACTCTACTGCTTGTAGGTTTGTAGTTTTCCATTACGGCAAATACAATTTCATCATTACATATCAAGTAGCCCTCTGAGTATATTCTTTTATCGTGATAATCTACAAACTTCGCTTTGCAGATATTTTGTTTTTGCTCTAGTTCTAATATATATTTGTCAGGTGCAAACTTTTTAGTTCTAAAATTATAAGCATTAAAATAAACATATAATTTATCAGTACCAAAAGGATTTTTAGATTTATTATGTTGCATTGTTCTAATAGTATCATTTTCATATAAATCAGCTTCATATATTCCAAGTTCTTCACAAATTATACTAACATCTTCAGCGTCTGGTATGACTTCTCCTTTTTCATATCTACTAACAATAGCTTTGCTTTTACCAAGACTTGTCGCAATATTTTCTTGACTTAAACCCTTTTTAATCCTATAATTTTTTATTCTTTCGCCAAAATCTTTGCTATCAAATTCAGACATAATATGCACCTCCTATAAACAAATTTATTATACTATTTTTTTACAATTTAATCAATGAATAATTGACATAACTGTTGATATAATTGAGATTTATTGATTTTTGTGCTATAATATACTTATAAATACCTATTTTGGTAAAGTCTTACATATATGATTTACCCAAGCTATTGGCTTGAATTGTAACAAAAGTTATTATTTGAGCCACTAGCAGTGGCTCAAATTGTATATAGAACTTCCACTCATTTCGTTTGGACTTTCTAGCTTATGTGCAATTAAAATAGAGATTACATAGAAAGGAAAAACGAATAATGATTAGAAAATCAAAGAAAACAGTTATAGCGTTTCCACGGTGGCGGTGGGGGTTGCTAAGACTAGATGAGGAGATTTCAGTAATCTCCTTTTTCTATGTTCATATATATTTTAAATGTTACATAATATGCAACATTTAATGCTTTCTGTTATTTTTTGTCATTTCTAGTTCATTTTTGATATAAAATCACTTGAAAAATGCTTATTTTTAATATAAAAGTTGCACCTCGTGCAATTCTTGTTGCATTATATGCAACTTTGCTATCTTTCGAACAGTTTACATAATCAAGATATAATATATCTATAAAGTTATTAAACTATAAGAAAGGATAGTATATGAAAAGTGTATATGATACTTGTACTAAAGATAAAGTAAAAGTTTCATATTCGTTATATGCTATGCTTATCGAATTAGGTTTAAATCCAAGCAATAAAGGAACTATCTATTTAAAAGAAGTAATCGAATACATTATTTTGAATAATTTATATGACTATACATACAAAGATATTTTAAGTCTTTTTGCTAATGAGAAGAACTACAATTTAGAAAATCTAAAAAACAATATCAAGAATTGTCTATATAGAATTAATTATACAAAATCAAAAAAGAATTTTAATAAATATCTTAATTTAGAATTTGACACCTATTATCTTTCTCCAAGTAAATTTACCAATATTATTGCATTAAAATATAATGATTAAATAACTGCTAAAAATAAAATTAGCAGTTATTTTTTTGTCAAGCAAAACAGCTTTACACTTGAACCATTTTGAGATATTTTGATACTTTTTACTTTTATAAGTCTAATGCCGTGTTACACTAAAATCAGTTCGAACGACTATGATTTCTAGAAATCAAATTTTTAAAAGGAGATTTCAAAAAATGAAAAATCAAAAAAGAGTTAAAACTGATTTAACAAAAATTTCAAAAGATATTCAATTACCTAACGAAGAAGTTAGAAAAATAGTTATGGAAAATTACTCACAAAAACTTATGAGCGAAGCTGATAATCTTGACGCAGATATTAACCACCTTGAAAATATTTTTTCCAATGAAACTAACTATTTAGCAATGAAACTTGTTCCATTGCTTGAAAGAAAAATATTGTACTTATCGTATATTGAAAATGCTAGATTAAACGATATTTGCAGAAGATTAAAGTTGCAAAAAAAAGAAGTTATCACTTTAAGAAATAAAGCGATAACGCATTTTAAGAACAATTTAGCTACCTTAAATAAAATAACACTTATTAAGAAGAAAGGTGGGAATAGTTAATGAAACATAAAAAGAAATATGAGAATAAAATTGTTGAAAAATCAAGGAATACTGCACCTATTAGAGTTTTATATAAAAAAACAGGACAACCACCTGAAACCAAAATTATTGATAATGTATTTAAACTAAAAAAGGCTATTGTAAAAAGGAAACTTGATATTATTCCCTATGAAAAACTTTATATTATCTGCAACAACAGAAAAGCAATACCTAACACAAAATCAAACATCATCTTAACATTTAGCAGTATTTATGGAGATTTAATACTTGTTGATATAGATAAAAAGCAAAGAGAATTCAAAGGTTTATCACAAGAAGATATTATATGGTATTCACAAGATTTAATTAAGAAAATACCTAATACTACTTTGCAAACTACTAAAAAGCCTTTAAAAGAGCAATGTACTAAAGTTTATGAACGAGATATTGAAAGAGATAATAGTAGTAAATCAAATAATTCTAGCTTTGAAAAGGTTTTAATCAGCTTACTTTTCAATATTGAAATGACTTTATCTACTCTATTAGGAAATGGAGATAAGAAATGAATAAATATGAACTTCAAAAACGAATTGACGGACTAAACGAATATATGCTATCTGATAGTAATAAAAAGCTACTAATATTGAGTATTTCAAGTGATTATACATATAACAAAGCTATTGCTTTAGTTAATAAAAAGCATACTAACAAAGACTGGTATTCAGTTGATAACAAGAATTGCTTTAAAACTTGGAATGAAGCTGAAGCCTTTATAGATGGCTTATGTTTAGCGAAAAATACAAATTTTAATGATAATGAAAGATAAAAGGTATAAATATGAATAGTATAAATGAAAATGTAAAAGTAATTGATACTAAAGACAAAACCTTAAATGAACAAATAGTAATAAACTACTTAAACAAATTAAAAAATCCATTTATGATATTATCTGTAAAAGATGTTTCAAAAGACTTGCATATTGGCATAAATCAAGCGTACGACCTATTTAAGCAAAATGACTTCCCTACAATTTGTATTGGCAAAAGAAAAGGCATTACACTTGCAACTTATTTATTATGGAAAATGAATAAGAAAGGTGGGATTTAATATGGCTGAAAAAGGAACTGGACAAGGTTGTGTATTTTTTAATAAACAAAGAAAACGTTGGAACGCACAATATAAAGAGTATGACACAAAAACTGGAATTACTAAACCTAAGACAAAAAGTTTTAAAACCGAAGAAGAAGCAAAAAAATATTTAGATACTATTATGTACCAAAAAGAAAATCCACTTTATATTGAACATAATGGCATACCACTTTGTGAAGTTATGAAAGCAAATTTAAAATTAAAACTAGATACAAACCAAATAACACCTACGCAGTTTGGCAGAGTAACAAGAACAATAGAGAAAATCGAAAAAACGTCAATAGGAAGTAAAAATATTGATGAAATAACATCAAATGAACTACAAGACTATATGAACTCTCAAACACATTTAAGCAATTCTTCTATTAACAAAATATATCAACAATTTAATCAAACATTTAAAATTGCAATTAACAAAGGTTATATGTTAAGAAATCCAATGATAAATGTTATAAAACCAAAAAGTGTAAAACAAGATAAGGAAGTTAGAGCATTAACAGTAGAAGAACAACAATCTTTTACAGATTATCTATTAAGTAAAGACTTAAAGCAATGTAAATATAAAAATGTATTTCTTATTCAAATGTATATGGGATTAAGATGTGGCGAAACTTTAGCACTTACAACACACGACATTGACCTAAAACACAAAAAAATGAATATACATAGAACATTAACTACTGATGAAAATAATGCTATTATAATGGGCAATAAAACAAAAACTTATGCAGGAAAAAGAGTTATACCTATTCCAGATTTTATATACCCACATATAATAGAACAAATGCAAATAGCGGAAAATCAAGAAAACAACGAAGAAAAACTATTATTTAAACCTTATAACGCAAGATATACAAGAAGAACAAATGTAAATTCTGAATTGCAACGAATTTTAGAACGATATTTTGATATAACAGACATTTCCACTCATAGTTTAAGACATACTTTTGGAACTCGTTGTATTGAAAGTGGTATGGCACCTGTTGTTGTTCAAAGGCTTATGGGACATAAAGATATAAGTGTTACTTTAAATACTTATACAAGTGTTTTTGACGAATTTAAGGCAAGAGAAATTGACAAAGTAAATCAATATTATCTTAATGAAAATATGATTAAAAATAACTTATTAAATGAAGAAAATAGTATTGAAAATGAAAGATAAAAATTAATATGAATTAAGATTAGTTAAACAAAATTAAAATAAATAGCTAAAAATCAATTTTTAATTTGGCTTTTCTAATTGTTTAAAAATAATGTTTTTTAATCATTAATAGACATTTTATAAAATCCACTATTTTCAATACTTATATGGAATACATTGATTTTTACAATTTACAATATCTAAACAAATTCAAACTCTATGTCCATTGAAATACAAGCATTTGAATACTGTTTACTAAACATCAACTAAACAAAAAATAAATTTTAAAATTTTGTTTAGTTGATTGTTTAGTAGATGTAAAAATTAAGATTAGTTAAAAAACGTGAAAGTGCTTAATATTACAGTAAAACACAGTTTTTATAAATTAAATATAAAATAAATTCGTTATAAACAATAAAATAGCCTGTATCGACTGATACAAGCTATTTAGAACGATTAAATCGTTGGTTGCGGGGGCAGGACTCGAACCTGCGACCTTCGGGTTATGAGAATTTAAGCAGCAATTTTTGTAATTTAATGAAAAGTTAAGTTTTTATCTAAATATCAACGTTTGTAGCTATTTTTATTTACAGAACTTTTGTGCGTTTTTAGGTCAATTTTGGGTGCTTTTGTCCCCATTGTGTCCCCAGAGTCTGAAAACCATTGTCGTGCAAGAGGTTCAAAATGACATTTGCAAATTGGGGACATTTTTAATTTTTTATAATTTGGAGGTTTTGAAAATGAATAAAATTACTTATCACAGAGAAGGAGATTATTTAGTTCCTAATTTATACTTGCCTAAACAACCTAAAGGAAGTATTGGTAAATATGGAAGATTAAGATTAAATTATTTAAAAGAACATAAAAGAGGTTTATATACTGAATTACTTATAAATGGTACTTTAAAACAACATTTGATTGAGATAGATGAAAGTGTTTCTGACAAAGTGAATGAGCTTATAAAGCAACTTGCTGAACAAGAAAATATTAATGAGAATTTGAAAGAGCATCAGCAAATTGAATGGGTTCAGTCTATGAATAATATTAAAAATAGAGCTGAAGAAATTGTTTTTAATGATATTTTATATGTATAGGAGGAATTAGATATGGTTAATTTTAGA